>NZ_JAFCWX010000008.1:0-256560 GCF_049897805.1 Massilia sp. TWP1-3-3 | reverse complement strand
AGAATTCGATGCATAGGCCGGTCCCGATGGTATGTGTGTTGCGTGAGAACTTCACACGATATCAGAGGAGTACTGGCCTATCTTTTTTGCATGACGTCCCACGCTGCCATGGGTGAAAGCTTACTGAACGCCCTCGAAGAGCCCGGGATTTAGCGCCCCGGCGAGCCTAGGATTTCAAAGGACGTAACAGCGTGCTCGAATCAACGCTTTCCGGGAGGGTCCCACACCGATCTGACACCGCCAATCAGGTACCATTTTCCCGCGCTATGCATACGCTAGCGACAACGCCGCAACTGTCAGCCCGTAGTTCCCACCACCGGCAACACGATGGTGAAGCGGCTGCCTTTGCCGGCACCCTCGCTGGCAGCGGAGATATGCCCACCGTGCCGTTCGCAAATTTCCTTGGTAATGGCCAGGCCGAGACCGACCCCGGCGCGCAGGCGCCCGGCGTGGGTGGCAAATTGACTGTACGGGTTGAAGAGCTGGCCCATGTGGGCCGAATCAATCCCGATTCCGTTGTCCTTGACAGCTACCGTGAGCCACTCGCCTTCGACCGTGGCCTTGATCGAGATGTGGCCCTCGTCGCCAGTAAAGGCACTGGCGTTGAGCATGACGTTGGCCAAAGCTTGCGCAGTGCGCTCGGGATCGCAAATGACGGTAGTTCCGCGGTCGTCGAAATGAACGGCCACCCGCTGCTTGCGCGTCTGCGCCTTGGGCAGGAGTTCATCGATCGCGCAGTCCAGCACGCCCAGTAGTGGGACGGCCCTCTTGACGATGGAGATCCCGTCCTGGGCGAGGTTGGATGCATCGAGTAGGTCAGAGACGAAGCGGGAGAGCTGCTTGACTTGACGCTCTACCATGTCGGCCATATGCAGGATGCGCCCATCAGACGAAGACTGGCGCATGACGCACGCGGCCGTAAGAATCGGCGCGAGCGGATTGCGCAGCTCGTGAGCGAGCAAGGAAAGGAAAGCATCCTTGCTGTCATCTCGGCGACGAATCTCGTGTGCGAGCTGATCGCGCTCCTCAAGATCGTCGAGCATGCAAAACGTGCCGCCGAGTGCACCGCTGGCAGGATCGCGCAGCGGCCTGGCGTGCGCCGCAACCCTGCGGTACTGTCCGTCCGGACGCTCGATCAACAGGTCTGGTAGGTCGACATCTTTCCCCGCTGCGGCGGCTTGGGCGCAAGGATAGCTTGAACGGGGAAGCGACTCACCGTCGAGGCCGCAGATAGCCACCGCGCCGCTCCACTGGAACAGATGAGTTGGGTTTGGCGCCCGGCCCCAAAGTTCAACCGCAGCGTGGTTATGCGCGACCACGGCTCCGGACCTGTCGCAACAATACGCCGGTGAAGGGATCTGTTCAATGTCGAACATCGGCAGGTGCGACAGGGCACGCCGGTCTATGCGTCGCCGGTTGCCGTCCGGCGACGGCGGCGTCTCCGGCGTGTGTTGAATGGCTAAGAGGTAACTCTTGTCTGTGTGTGGCGTGGCGTCCAAAGTGATCTCCTGACGCCGATGCTATTGTCGAGCCTGGCGTCGCCTTGACGCTCAGTCTTGCCTTGGATGCGAGCAAAAAGGTCGCGAAAGCAAGCGGTAAATGGAGGAGTGTCACCGTCATGAGATCATGACGGGCCACACGCAAGTGTCGGTCAGCGTCTCGAGGCCGTGTAGGATTACACCTGATGCAACGCTTGTCTTTTTTGTCTAGTGTCAGCCAAGCTGCTTTGCCTTCAAGGCGGCATCTGGCAGTGTTAAGACCCCTTGCTCAGCTATGCGCGGCATTTTTGTTGCCATGCGCGCAATGGTCGCCTGGACCAGAAAAATAGGAGAGTCGCCTTCTGAAAACAAGTGCTCACCGACCAGGCGCGCAAGTGCAACACATCCTCGTTTCTTGCACTTGATTAACGAATGATCTTGCCACGCGATTACGCGCCACTGCCGTAGGGCTTCATGATCGCAGTCTCGCTTGGCGCCAGTGCTTGCAGGCGCTTGTAGAGTGCCCGTGTCTCAAGCAAATTCCAAACGCGCAGCATGGCCTCGATCGTATCGAAGGGTTTGGTCAGAAAATCCTTCGCCCCCAGCGATAGCGCGCGGCGCTTGGCTTCGCCAGTGGCGTCAGCGGTAACGACCAGCACCGGCCGGAAGTCAAACGGGTCGCCGCGACGTTTTAAATGCTCCAGTACGGCATACCCGTCAAGCTCAGGCATCATCAGGTCTAGCACGATCAAATCGGGATCGAAAGCGGCATATAAATCCAGCGCCTTTTGCGCGCTGGTGGTACCGACTACGTGCGTGAGCCCTTCGCCAGCCAGCAGGTCTTCCAGAAGCCGCAAGTTGGCTGGCTGGTCGTCGATGATGAGTACACGCGAAGAAAGCAAATCATCTTCGTTCATTGAAGAATCCTATCGAGTAGTTCAAAAAATTCCGGCACGTTCAGTGGACTTTTTAGGTAGCCGACCGCTGGCGTGGTGTGCGAATGTGCGCCTGCTCTGAGCATAACCAACGGCAGCCCCGCCAGGGTGGCATCGTTGCGCAGGGCCTCTAAGGTCTCTTGGTCGGCCGCATCCTGGGCCAGTAACAGGATATCTGGCGCGTGCTGCCGCGCCAGCGCTAACCCCTCGCTGGCGCCAGGCGCGGTCAGCAAATGCCAGTGAGTTCGCCTCATCATGAGCGTTTCGATCAACGCCAGGCTGGAACCATCGCTGTCGATACAAAGCACCGTACGTGATGGTTTGTTCGGCGCTTCAATACCGGGCGACTTAGCGGGTGGCACAGGCACCACCTTCTGTCCCGGCTGGGCTGAGCGTGGCAGAAAAAGCGTGAAAACGCTTCCTTCACCTGGCGCGCTGCTGGCAGCGATGCTGCCGCCCATGACCTCTGCAAGCGCGCGCGAGACGGCAAGACCTAAGCCGACGCCCTCGGTTGTACCACGCTCGGCGCCAAGACGGTCGAACGGCGTGAATAGCCGGTCCTGCATTTCCACGGCGATGCCGGCCCCATCGTCTTCAAAGGCAATGGCGACCAGGTCGTCTCTCGCAAGCGTTTTGATGCGCACTTGCCCCTGCACTGCGTTGTACTTGATCGCATTGGAGAGCAGGTTCAGCACGATCTGGGTAAAGCGCTGTCGGTCGGCCTGCACGGTGAGTGTTGCGCAATCGCATGGCGCAAGCAGGCGCACGCCATATTCGCTGGCCAGGGGCGTTAATAGGGCGAGTGCTTCCATTAACACTGGCGCCACGAGCACGGGAGTCGATGTAATCGCCAACTGCCCAGCCTCAATACGGGCGACGTCCAGCATGTCATTGATCAGTGACAGCAAATGTTTGCCGGCACGGAGGATTTGCCCCACATACTGCTGGTCCTGGCTCCCAGCGATTTCTGTCGTTGCCAGCAATTGCGCGAAACCGAGAATAGCATTGAGCGGGGTGCGCAGTTCATGGCTCGTGCGCGACATGAATTGCGTTTTTGCCAAGCTGGCCGCGTGGGCAGCGGTAGCGCGGTTGGCCAGCAGGAGACTAGCCTGATGCAGCCGATCCGCCAACAGCCCCAATTCGTCGCTGGCGACGCCGGGTGCAGTGAGTGGCTGGTCGTTGACCAAGCGTTCGGCGTTTTCCGTCGCCAACCTGACCCGCCGCACCACGCGCAGGGTAAATAGCAGCATCGCAAGCGCGCCAGCCAGGCCGACCAGGATGGTTGCCGCATTCATCAGAACGTTGCGGCGCAGGGCAGCTTGCACGGCGGCAGTACGCTGCTCGACAAGCAGCGACTCGCGCGCATTCATGGCGCCTATTCCATCACGCAGTTCGTTGAGAATCTGGCGCCCAGATGACAAGCTGGCGCGCAAGTTTTCGGGGTCATTGTTATATCGTCGACGCAAAACATCCAGGTCGGCCAGCTTGAGTCGCACGAATGGCAGCAGCAGTTGTAGACGCTCACGCTGTTCAGGGTCGCGAATATTTTTTTGCAAGCGCGCCATCGCACCCGGCAATTGCAACTCCGCCGCCCGGTAGGGATCGAGAAAATCGTCCACGCCGGTCAGCAGATAGCCTCTCACGCCCGTCGCCGCTTCGGCGACCAGCGACTGCAGCGACTCAATATCGCGCTGCACTTGCAATGTGCGCAGCATTTCTGCCGTGGCGTCGGCGGTCTGGCGTTCCAAGGTGTAGCTGGTGGCCACCGAGCCCAGCAGCATGGACAAGGACGCCAGGATGATGGCGCTACCCTTGACTGTCAGCGACCAGCTATCCCAGCGCAGGCCGGCCCGCGTCATCCACCATATCCGTGATCGACTGCGTAGACAGCTGCTTGGGTGCGGTCGCGCAGGTCGAGCTTGTGCAAAATGCGTTCGATATGCACTTTCACAGTGCCGGCGGCAATCCCAAGTTCCTGCGCCAGCGCTGCATTCGTCAAGCCCCGCGGCATCAAGGCGAATACCTGAAGCTCGCGCGAGGTCAATTGCTTTAGCTTGCCCGCCGATCCGTGAGCGGCGGTGCTCGACGCCGGCTTGCTGGCAGCGAGGTAGGCCGCCGCACACATCGTCCCTAACACTTGGAGCACGGCGAGGTCGTCGGCGGCCGGCGGCGACACCTGCCGCTCGCTCATCAGCACCAGTATGCCCACGTGCTTGCCGTGGTAGCGCAACGGCACCAGAATTTCCAGACAAACTGCCTTGTCACGGCCGATTTTCAGCCGGCTATGAAGATCGTGTTGGATCAATGGCAGCGCATCTTCCTGCAATACCTTGTGCAAGGCGCCGCTGATGGGAAGGCAAGCGCCAATAGGCGGCACGGTCCCCTGCGCCGCATGCACATGCAGGCCATCATTTTGTTGATACAACAGCAAACCCTCATCCATCGACATAAACGCGAGCGCTTTTGCAAGTATCGCCTTCATTGCCGCGGCACTATCGCGCTCGTTGGCAAGCGCAATGCCAGTGTCCGTTAGCAAACGCAGTCGGGCCGCGCTGCCTTCAGCGTGCCGATAGCGACTACGGGTAGCCTTGGCGCTGCCAAGCGCATCGACGGGAGGAAGGGAGGTAGTCATGGTGCCTCTTCAGAGGCCCTCATTATATGCCACTCAGCATACGAAGAATGCGCCGATCAGCCGATTTCGCGTTGCGTAATAGTAAGGATACTTTGCTCATCGCCACTGATCACTGAATGACCGGAAACACAGTGCGCGATCCCATGCAGCCTGGGGACGTAATCGTGCCGGGGTTCCGTGGCGATAGCCGATTTCCACTTTTGGAGGAGTAAATGAAGCAAATTTTGATGGTCGCCACCTAAGCCCCAGTTTTCTGCTGTCGACAATCGCGCCGGCCGATCTCGAGATCCACGGCGTTCGCGCAGACGTCGCTCCGAACGCGCTGTACTACGGCACCTAAGTATTTCTCCCATCAGCACAATTCATCAAGGACTATCATGCGCTACTTATGCCTTCTCCCTTTTGCCGCCTTCATGCTGGCAGCTAATGCCCAGGCCACGACGACCGAAGTCTGCCATTCGTCGACGGAAAAAGAAATTGCCGGCCTGTTTGACCGTTGGAACGCCTCGCTGCAAACCGGCGATCCGGAAAAAATCGTGGCCAACTACGCCAAGAAATCCGTGCTGCTGGCGACCGTCTCGAACAAGCCTCGCTTGACCCCGGACGAGAAGACGGACTACTTCGAGCACTTTGTAAAGGGAAAGCCAGTGGGCACCATCGACAGCCGAAACATCGAGCTCGGCTGCAACAGCGCGACCGATGCAGGCTTGTACACCTTTAAGTTCGGCGACGGCAAACAAGTGAAGGCGCGCTACACCTACACTTATAAATGGGATGGCAAACAATGGCTGATCACCAGCCATCACTCGTCCAAAATGCCGGAGCAGAGCTGAGCTCGGCTTCGCAAAACTGTCTGACTCGTCGCAAGACGAAGCAGAAAGCATCGGTAAAGGCGCACACTCACGCAGTGTAGCGGCTCGGATTAATGCGATCGGCGACGCCGGCTCGGCCCAAACAAAAACGGCGCGTTTGCAAAGTCTTGCAAAAGCGCCGTTCTTAAGTTCAACGCACCCTCTGCTTCAAACGATGTGTCGCCAGTTCAGAGGTCTGTGTCGTTCGCCGCGAGGGCGAGCTGTTACTCCCAGTTCAACGCGCCACCGGTTTGATACTCCGTCACACGCGTCTCGAAGAAATTACGTTCCTTCTTCAAATCAATCATCTCGCTCATCCAAGGGAATGGATTTTCTTCCTGGGCAAACAACATATCCATGCCAATCTGCTGCGCGCGGCGGTTCGCGATAAAACGCAAATAACCCTTGAACATGGTCGCGTTCAAGCCCAGCACGCCGCGCGGCATGGTGTCTTCCGCGTACGCATACTCCAGGTCAACCGCTTGCAGGAACAGCGCCTTGATTTCTTCCTTGAACGCCGGCGTCCACAGCAGCGGGTTTTCCATCTTGATCGTGTTGATCAGGTCAATGCCGAAATTGCAATGCATCGACTCGTCGCGCAAGATGTACTGGTACTGCTCGGCCGCGCCCATCATCTTGTTCTGGCGGCCCAGCGCCAGGATCTGCGTAAAGCCCACGTAGAAAAACAAGCCTTCCATCAGGCAAGCGAACACGATGAGCGACTTCAACAGCTTCTGGTCGTTTTCAACGGTGCCGGTGGTAAAGGCCGGGTCAGTCAGCGTGTTGATGAACGGAATCAGGAACTCATCCTTGTCGCGGATCGACTTCACTTCGTTGTAGGCGTTGAAGATTTCCGCTTCGTCCAGGCCGAGCGACTCGACGATGTACTGGTAGGCGTGGGTGTGGATCGCTTCCTCGAACGCCTGGCGCAGCAGGTACTGGCGGCATTCCGGCGCCGTGATGTGGCGGTAGGTGCCCAGCACGATGTTGTTGGCGGCGAGCGAGTCGGCGGTGACGAAAAATCCCAGGTTGCGCTTGACCAGGCGACGCTCGTCGTCGGTCAGGCCGTTCGGGTTCTTCCACAGCTCGATGTCGCGCTGCATGTTCACTTCCTGCGGCATCCAGTGATTGGCGCAGCCGGCCAGGTACTTGTCCCATGCCCATTTGTACTTAAACGGGACCAACTGGTTGACGTCGGTCTTGCCGTTGATGATGCGCTTGTCGTCGGCATGCACGCGCTTGGCGACAGCTTCGGCGGGCGCGGGAGCGTCGCCGGCGCTCATTGGCAGTGGTGGTGGCGCGCTCGGTGCGCTTGTTTCATCGTCCCAGGACAACATGGTGGTATTCCTTTAGTTCGTTCAAATCAAATGTCATTGGCTCTCATGGCGGATTGCATCCGCCCTACGGGCCGTGGCTCTCGTAGGGCGGATGCCAATCCGCCATGCACAGTTGCCTCTTACTGGCAAGCTTCGCATTCTTCGAAACCATCATCACCCGGACGCAGGTAACACGCTTCACCGTCGGCTTCCGCCGTTGCTGTTGCCGCCGCCGCCGCTGCCGCCGCTGCACTGTCGGCCGCCACGCCCATCGCATGGGCCGACATGCCGCCGTCCACCGCCACCGCATTCAACGCGCCGGTCTTGGAGGTTGACTTTTCCATGTGGGTCGCGGCAATGGTGCGCAGGTAGTAGGTGGTCTTCAGGCCGCGCAGCCAGGCCAGCTTGTAGGTCTCGTCCAACTTTTTGCCCGATGCACCCGCCATGTAAATGTTCAGCGACTGCGCCTGGTCGATCCACTTCTGGCGGCGCGACGCCGCTTCCACCAGCCAGCTTGGCGAGACTTCAAACGCGGTAGCGTAAATCTCACGCAAGTCTTGCGGAATGCGGTCGATCTTGGCCAGCGAACCGTCGAAGTACTTCAGGTCGGAGATCATCACTTCATCCCACAGATCGCGCGCCTTGAGGTCGCGCACCAGGTAGGCATTGATCTCCGTAAATTCGCCCGACAGGTTCGACTTTACGTACAGGTTCTGGAAGGTCGGCTCGATACAGGCTGAGACGCCAATGATGTTCGAAATGGTCGCCGTTGGCGCA
The DNA here is from genome assembly GCF_049897805.1 of Massilia sp. TWP1-3-3. Classification (NCBI taxonomy): domain Bacteria; kingdom Pseudomonadati; phylum Pseudomonadota; class Betaproteobacteria; order Burkholderiales; family Oxalobacteraceae; genus Massilia; species Massilia sp. TWP1-3-3. The sequence continues at coordinate 248,571 of NZ_JAFCWX010000008.1, read as the reverse complement.
ATCGCCACGCAATTCGAGTTGCGCATGCCGAATTGCTCGATGCGCTCGCGCACCAGGCTCCAGTCCATGGCCGACGAGCTGTCCACTTCCAGGTAGCCGCCGCGTTCCTCGGCCAGCAGCTTGACGGAGTCTTGCGGCAGGATGCCGCGGCTCCACAGCGAACCCTCGTAAGACGCGTAACGGCCGCGCTCTTCAGCCAGCTCGGTCGAGGCCAGGTAAGCGTAGTAGCAAACGGCTTCCATCGAACGGTCCGCGAACTCGACAGCCTGCATCGACGAGTAAGGAACGCGCATCATGTGCAGACAATCCTGGAAGCCCATGATACCCAGGCCCACCGGACGGTGGCGCATGTTTGAATTGCGGGCCTTGTCGACAGCGTAATAGTTGATGTCGATGACATTGTCGAGCATGCGCATTGCGGTGCGGACGGTCTTTTGCAGCTTGACCGGGTCGAGCTTGCCTTCTTTCATGTGGGCCGGCATGTTCACCGAACCAAGGTTGCAGACGGCGATTTCATCCGGCCCCGTGTTCAGGGTAATCTCGGTGCACAGGTTCGAGCTGTGGACCACGCCCGTGTGCTGCTGCGGCGAACGGATGTTGCATGGGTCCTTGAAGGTGATCCACGGGTGGCCCGTTTCAAACAGCATCGACAGCATCTTGCGCCACAGGTCGAGCGCGGCTACTTTTTTGAATACGCGGATTTCCCCGGCTGCCGCTTTCGCTTCGTAGCCCAGGTAGGCGGTCTCGAACGCTTTGCCGACCTTGTCGTGCAAGTCCGTGCAGTCGGACGGCGAAAACAGCGTCCAGTCGCCCTTTTCCATCACGCGCTTCATGAACATGTCGGGAATCCAGTTGGCCGTGTTCATGTCGTGCGTGCGGCGGCGGTCGTCGCCCGTGTTCTTGCGCAGGTCGAGGAATTCCTCGATGTCCATGTGCCACGTTTCCAGGTAGGCGCACACGGCGCCCTTGCGCTTGCCGCCCTGGTTCACGGCGACGGCGGTGTCGTTGACCACTTTCAGGAACGGCACCACGCCTTGCGACTTGCCGTTGGTGCCCTTGATGTGGGCGCCCAGGGCGCGCACCGGCGTCCAGTCGTTGCCCAGGCCGCCGGCGAACTTGGCCAGCAGCGCGTTTTCCTTGATGGCGTCGTAGATGCCTTCCAGGTCGTCCGAGACCGTGGTCAGGTAGCACGACGACAATTGCGAGCGCAGCGTGCCCGCGTTGAACAGCGTCGGGGTCGAGCTCATGAAGTCGAACGACGACAGCAGGTTGTAGAACTCGACGGCGCGCGCTTCGCGGTTTTCTTCGCGCAGCGACAGGCCCATGGCCACCCGCATGTAGAAGGCCTGCGGCATTTCAATGCGCACGTCGCGCACGTGCAAAAAGTAGCGGTCGTACAGGGTCTGCAGGCCGATGTAGCCGAACTGCAGGTCGCGGTCGGCAACCAGTGCGCGGGCCAGCTTGGCCAGGTCGAAGGAAGCGAGGACCGGGTCCAGCAGTTCATTCGCGATGCCCTTGGCGATGTACTGCGGGAAGTACTCCAGATAGTGCGCGGCCGCTTTCGCCTGCGGCACTTCCTGGCCAAAGACTTCCTTGCGGATCGTGTGCAGCAGGATGCGGGCGGTGACTTGCGAGTACGCCGGGTCTTTTTCCATCAGCGCGCGCGCGGCCAGGATGGCCGACTTGTGCAGCTCTTCGACCGGCACGCCGTCGTACAGGTTGCGTACGGTTTCGGCCAGGATGGCGTCGGCGTCGACGTGCTTTTCCAGGCCGACGCAGGCGGCGTTGATCAGGTCGCGCACTTGCTGCATGTCGAGCGCGCGGCGCACGCCATTGTCAAGCACGTGGATCTGCGGGGCGGCGATATCGCTGGCGCCCTGGGCTTCCTTTTGCAGGCGGCGCTCTTCCATGTGCTTGGCGCGGTACAGCACGTAGGCGCGCGCGACGTCATGCTCGCCCGAGCGCATCAGCGACAGTTCAACCTGGTCCTGCACGTCTTCGATATGGAAGGTGCCGCCCGATGGCTGGCGCCGCACGAGGGCGCTGACGACATTGTTGGTGAGCTGCTCGACCAGGTCGCGCACGCGCGCCGAGGCTGCGCCCTGGCCGCCGACCACGGCCAGAAACGCCTTGGTGACGGCGATGGCGATCTTGGATGGCTCGAACGCGACGACCGAGCCGTTGCGGCGGATGATGCGGTAGTCGCCGCTGGCGGCGATCGCCGCCGGGCTGTTTTCGACTGGTGCTGCAGCTCCAGGTGTGACGTGCATGGGATTGTTCGGTGATTCTTGGTTTGTCTGCATGAGACCTCCTGGAACGGCTGGCAGTTGTGCTGCGCCGATTGTTATATCAAGTGGGCTGCCCTCGGGCGCGCCCAGTTCTAAGACTGAAAAAGCAAAAAAATGACCATCCTGCCTGGCGCGCCGGGCTGGAATTCATCGTCATTTTTTGGTAAATACTGCGCTCTTTTTGGGGCGTTCTTTAAAGAAAGCACTCTTATGCATTTTGGCTGAAGTTCTCTTTGTACCACTACATCTAGTGCATTGATCAAATTTGAGGACTAATTGTAGTGGCTAGGCCGAACGCTTGCAATAGCTTTCTGGAATCACTAACCTAATTTTTTTGACATTTATTCGCGTGCGGGCCCTTGACATTTCCGAGTGCGGGCGCGAGGCGCATCAGGCGGTGAGCGGACACTAACGTCAGTGCCCAAATAGCGGGCAGCCGGGTGAAAAGGTAAGGCGAAAAGCGCCAGCGCATTGCCCGAGCGGGATGAGCAGACGCGAGTCATGCACCTGCGCGCCCGAGATCCGGGCTACTAGCGGCGGCCCACGCTGGTCCACCAGCAGATGGTGTTTGCAGGCGAGTTTGCCACGATCGGTCGGGTTACGGCCCGTATGCTCGCCACCCACAGCTGCCGGTGCGCTAGCGGCGTCACCGCTAGCTCGATCCACATGGACGTGCGCGCGAAGCCGTCGCGCCTTTCGGCGACCGTAGGTGGGCCGGGAGATGAGTTGCTATGAGCGACCGAAGGCCTTCAGGAAGAAGTGCTTCGGCCATGGCATCACTCCGCCTGTAAACACGGCGCATATCTTAATGCCCGGACTGAACCCGCGTGCGGCCGCCCTCGCCCCAAAGGCGTCATTGCTTTCTTGAAAGGTCGAACGTCTAGCACGGACCGGATGAAGCAAGACCTACGTATCGACTATGCAACGGACACGTAAGCGTTGCTGCTTTGAACGGAGCGCGCACGAATAATGAGGACGGCGAACCCAAGCAGAGCCAAGGTCAGGGCCACCACTGAACCCTCCGCCCCAAAGGATCCGCCACTGAGCCACGACGGTCCTGTCAGATGCCCTAGAATCAGGCCATCACCGTCGCTCGTGCCGGAGACCAGCGACGAGAACACCTGGCTTTGAACATAGTTCCAAGCAAAGTGGATCCCAATGCACAGCCACAACCTGCGCGTTGCCATGTACGCCGCCGCAAACATCATTCCAAAGGCTGTACATGTCAGTACTCCGATCGGATTGGCGCCGAGATTAGGCGCGTGAACCAAGCCGAAGAATATTGAGGAAATTGCCACACCCCAGACACTTCCAAGCGCCTTTTGCGAAATGCCGAAAACAATGCCACGCCCGACTATTTCCTCGAGCAGTGCAACTCCCAGGTAAAAAGGAACGATGCTTAGCATTGCAACAGTGGGTGCGCCGAAGCCATCAATCCGGTACGCCCCCAAAGACCACAGCACACCAAACAACAGCACCTGCATTGCAAAGCCGATCAGCACGCCAAAGGCCAGTTCGCTTGACGCTCCGCGCATCGACAACTCCGTCACGGGTCGTCTCTCGACTCGAAGCACGAAGAACCGGTATGCTAAAAAAATGAGCACTGATGCGAGTACCATCGGCCAGACATGCGCGTAACGCGCTGGAAGCAGCGCGTGCGCAGTCTTCGTCACCAAGGGTGCTGGAAGCCACACCAGCAGCGACCCCAACAGAATGCGAACCACCGGATTTCCCAGCGCGCGCCTACTTAGCGAAACACTTTTGCTGGAGGATGCTTGCTTTTCATGCATAGTCAAAATGTTCCTGCCTTTCCAATAAGCGCAAAGTTTCGCGTCACCATATGGGCCACGCAATGCGCAGACTAATAGGTCCGCTGCAGCAGGGATAGCGTCACGCGACAGGCTGCGCCGCAACTAGGACGAGTTGCAAAAATCGGGGGTTAGTCTGTGCGCGGGGCTGGGATATGCAGTTGGTGCGGCTGAATGCAGATTCATTTGCAGCGAATGCTGGTTTGAGAGGGCTGTCGGTTGCAGGTATTGCTGGCCGATAATTGGCTGAAATGCAGGTCGATCCACTTAGCGTACTTTAAATTCCGTTTTCTGAGGCGTCCCCTTATTCATCAAATCCTTGAAAAATTCTGGCGACACCGTTCATGCCCATCACGAAAAACCAATGACCGGCCGATAGCAGACCGGCGGTATGGCTCGGTGCATGAGCTTGCGGCCATCAGGGCAAATAACAGGTTTTGTTGGGCCCTCTTACTCGGGCGCCTGGATCTCGAGCTTTTGCATCTGGTAGCGCAGCTGCCGGAAGCTGATCCCCAGCAGCACCGCCGCCTGGGTGCGGTTGAACTGTGTCTGGTTCAGCGCCCGGATGATGATGTCGCGCTCGATCTGGTTCAGGTAGTCCGGCAGACTGTTGGGCAGCGGCTCTTCGGCCACCGGCGCCGCTGGCGCAGGTTCGGCCGGCGCCGCCACTTCCACCGAGGCCTGGACCGGAACCGGTACCGGCACAGCCACCCGCGCACCCTTGAGCGACAAGTCGCACACTTCAATCACGCCGCCATCGGCAAACGCGAGCGCGCGCTCGAGGATATTTTCCAGCTCGCGCACATTGCCCGGAAACGAATAGGCCCGCAGCGCGTCCAGCACGCCCGCCCCCAGCACCGCCTTCTGGCTTGGTCCCGCCAGGCGCGCCAGCACCGCCTCGGCCAGTACGCCCAGGTCGTCGACCCGCTCGCGCAGCGGCGGCACGCTCAGTTCAATCACATTCAAGCGGTAAAACAGATCTTGCCTGAACTTGCCGGTCTCGACGCAGTGCGCCAGATTCTGGTGCGTGGCGCTGATGATGCGCACGTCGACCGGCTCTTCGGCGGTGGCGCCGATCTTGCGCACCCGCCGTTCCTGGATCGCGCGCAGCAGCTTGACCTGCATCGCCAGCGGCAGGTCGGCCACTTCGTCGAGCAGCAGCGTGCCGCCATTGGCCGCCTGGAAAAATCCTTCCCGGTCATCCGCCGCGCCCGTAAACGCGCCCTTGCGGTAGCCGAAAAACTCCGCCTCCATCAGCGCCTCGGGAATCGCGCCGCAGTTCACCGCAATGAACGGCTTGGCGGCGCGCGAACTTTGCGCGTGAATTTCGCGCGCGGCCAATTCTTTGCCGCTGCCCGATTCGCCCGTGATGGCGATCGGCGCCATCGAACGCGCCAGGCGGGCGATCTGGTCGCGCAGCGCCTGCACCATGGCAGACTCGCCAATCAGGCGCCGCGGGGCGCCCTCGCTCGCCGCGCCCGGTCCCGCCAGGCGCAGGGCCGACTGCACCATGATGCGCAGCTCGTCCAGCACGACCGGTTTGCACACATAATCGAAGGCGCCAGCCTTGAGCGCAATGACGGCATTGTCGGCGCTGCCGTAGGCGGTCACCACGGCCACCGGGATGTGGCGGTTGGACGCGGCCAGCTCGCGCACCAGCTCCAAGCCCAGACCGTCAGGCAAGCGCATGTCGGTGAGCACCAGGCCATAATCGCCGCCGGCCAGGAAAGCGCGCGCATCCTTGAGCGTGGCGGCGCTGTCAACGTCCAGGCCCATGCGCACCAGCGTAATTTCGAGCAGCTCGCGCAAATCGGCTTCGTCGTCGACGATCAGTACCCGGGGTGAACTCATTGAATGCCTCTCTAGCTCTGATGTAGCGGTATGCGTTGGGTCAATCCACCACCGGCTGCGCGAACGTAATGACGAAGCGCCCGCTCGCCTTGTGGGCGGCAACAGCGTCGTAGCGGTACTCGTAATCGAGCGTCGCTTCGTTGTTCAAGCATAGTTCACGCGCCAGGTACAGGCCCAGACCGGTTCCCTTGTTCGAGGTGGTGTAGAACGGTTCGAACAGGTGCGAGCGCACGTCCGGCGTGATGCCCGGGCCGTCGTCCTGCACGTGCAATTCGATGCGCCCGGCCTTGTCGCTGACCGCGTAGATGCGGATACTGGCCGCCGCGCCGCTTGCATAGCGCACCGCATTGGTGAGCAGGTTGACCAGCACTTCGCGCAAGTGCAGCGGATCGAAGCGGACCGGCGCCGTGCCGATGTTGCCTAACCACATCATATCACCGCTCAGGCCGTGAGTTTCCTGGAATTCGTTCTTCAGCTCGCTTAAAAAACTGTCCAAATGCAACGGATCGCCATTCGGCTGCACTTTGCGCGACAGTTGCAAGATGTCTTCGACCATGCGGTTCACACGCGCCACATTGTCGCCGACGATTTTCAGCAGGCGCACATGGCCCGGTTCGCCCAGGTCTTCGGCCAGCAGCGCCGTCGCGTGGCCGATCGCCGACAGCGGGTTGCGCACCTCGTGCGCGATGCTCGCCGTCAGGCGCCCCATGGAAGCGAGCTTGAGCTGCTGCGCCTGGTTTTCGATGGCGGTGACGTCCTGCATGAAGATGACGCAGCGCTCGGCCGCCTCGTCGGGCGTGTCGACGCGCGCAAAACGCAATTTCAGGTGCGCCGACAAATCGCGCCGCCCGGTCCACGCCGGCGCCTGCCCGTCGGCGAAGGTGACATGCGGCTTGACCGTGACGAAGGCCGTGCGCGGCGCCGGCCTGGCCCCGGCCTGCGCCAGCCAGGCCGAAAACGCTTGCCCGATCGGCGCCAGGGCCGGCATGTCGGCCAGCCGGAAATCGCGCTGCTCTTCCGACAGGCCAAGCATGAACTGGGCCGCCGGGTTGCCGGTAAACACGCGACCGTCGCGCCCCACCACCAGGATGCCGTCTTCGACGTCGGCCATGACGATCTCGTTGATCGCCTGCTGGATCTGCAGGTCGGCGCCGCGGCGGGCGGCCAGTTCTTCCTGGCCGATCAGCTTGGCGGCCAGGCGGCTGACAACCAGTACGATGGCAAAAAACACCATACCGTACAGGCCCGCCTGGGTCAGCGGCACACTGCGGTCGCCCACGAACACCTGGTACAGCGTTTCGCCAAGCAGGAACAGCGCCACCAGCGACGCCGACAGCAGCGCCAGCGTCAGCGGCGCCAAAATGGCGGCGCCCGCCAGCGGAAACAGGTACAGGATCACCAAACCGCTGCGCGCGCCACCGGCCGTGACATACAGCGTCGAGATGATGGCGATGTCGACGCTGATCTGCGCCACGACCTGCAGCAGGAAGCGCCGGCGCACGTAAAACGAGAGCGCGCTAAAGCCGATCGCCAGGATCACGTAGACGATGCAGGTTTCGGCATACAGGTAGTAACTGGGGGCGTAATCCTGGCGGTCGAACGTCAGGTACAGCAGCAGCACCGCGGCGATCACGATGCGCGTGCCGTTCATCGCATTGAGCGAGCGCCAGAAGGTATCGCGCGACTCGCGCGTGAGCGCGCTCCAGCGGCGCATGCCTTATTGCCCGGGCAGGCCGACGTGGCCGGGACTGCAATACTCCAGTGCGCCAACGCGCACCGATTCGGAGGCGGGAAAATACACGTGGCAATGGGCGCAGCACGCCATCGCTTCGCCTTCGTCGAGCTGACGGGCGCCGCGCAGGGGGTCATTCTGGCCCTTGTTCAGCTTGCGCAACTTGCTGCGTACGGCAAACACGACCAGGATCAGCAAGGCCAGCCAGAACAGGGCGCGCATGATCATGCCGCACCCCGCTGCAAGACCACTTCCAGCACGAAGTGGCTGCCGACATAGGCCAGCACCAGCGTGGCGAAACCGGCCAGCGTAAAGCGCAGCGCGGTTTTGCCGCGCCAGCCGCGCCAGCGCCGCCCGATCAGCAAGGCGGCAAACAGGATCCACGACAACAGCGTAAAGACGCTCTTGTGGTCCCAGCGCATGACCTTGCCAAAAACCTGCTCCGAAAACACCAGCCCGGACAGCACCGTCAGCGTAAGCAAAATAAAACCCATCCAGATCAGCCGAAACAGCAGCTTTTCCATGGTCAGCAGCGCGGGCAGTTGGTCGACCGCGTGCGCCAGCCAGCCGCCCTGGGCGACCGGCACGTGCAGGCGCGAGAGCTGCAGCGTCATCAGCACCGCGTGGAAGGCGGCAATGGTCAGCATGCTGTAAGCGAGGATGGCGACCGCGATATGCCAGGCGAAAGCGGGCGGGCGCCCTTCGAGCTGCAGCACGCTGCCGGCAAACAGGGCCGGCAAGATGGCGGCGGCGGCGGCGCACGGCATCACCAGGCGGCGCAGGCCGTCGAGCGCGACATTGCGGTTTTCGATCCAGTAGGCCGATACCGACAGCCACAGCGCGGCCGAAATCATCAGCGCAAAGCCGATGCGCAAGGTGCCGGGCGCGAGCATGTCGAACCAGAGCGCGCCGCCGTGCAGCAGCCAGGCGCCGGCGGTGATGCCGGAAATCAGGCCGCCGCGGCGGGAAGGGAGAAAGGCGCACACCGCGTACAGCAGCGCCGCAAGGACAAAGAGAGTGATTTGCATGACGCTGAGTTTACACTATCGGACCGGGTGGCTGCTAGCGGCCCGCTTTGCGGACGGCATGTCGCGCACATCGCGCCTGCCGAGGCGGCAAGGGCAAAAACGCGCACCGGCACAGCGCTTCTTCACTGCGTTCATTGGATTTCCCGAGGCCGATTGCGTGCACCGGCTGGTGCTGGCCGCAAGACTATACCGACAGGCAACAAGTGTCAAACAGCGCGAGCGGCCGGCCTTATTTGACGGCCAGGCTTTTTTTGGCGGCCTCCAGCAGGTCGGTGCGCACCCATTCGCGCGCCAGCGGCAGCTTGCCCGCAGGCGCGAGGCCCGTGCGCAGCATGGTGTCGGTGGTCACCTGGATGTGGCGCGCGCTGACGTCGAGCGCATAGGGGAAGTTGGCGCTCGCTTCGCGAAACTCGGCGCGGCTCAGCTGACCGTGGAACAGTTCGCTGCGCGCGTAGCGTTCGGCCAGCGCCGGGTCGGCAATAAAGTGGCGGGTCGCTTCGACGAAGCAGTGCATGAATTTTTCGGCCAGCGCGCGCTTGCGGTGATAAAACGCCTCGGTCATGAACAGCACGCGCACCGGTTCGCCGACCGGCGTTTCGTAGGGCCTGAGCACCTCGACCCCCTCACCCTTGATAATCGCCTGCGACGCCTGCGGCTCGGCCTGGAGCATGGCGTCGATCTTTTTCGATGCCAGCGCTTGGTTCAGCGCGTCCGGCGCCAGGTACACCAGTTGCACGTCGCGCCCGGGCGCGCTGCCGGTGGCCATGCCGGCGTCCTGCAGGCTGGCGGCCAGCAGCACTTCTTCAATGCCGCCCTGCGCCACGCCGACTTTTTTGCCTTTCAACCCTTGCAGGTTCCTGATATGTTGCCCGGGCCGCGCGACCAGCCGCAGGCCGCCTTTGGCAAAGCCGGCCACCACAAAAATGGGCGCCCCGCGCGTGCGGCCCACGATGGCCGTCGATGACGCGGTGGCGCCAACGTCCAGTTCGCCCGCGACGATGGCCGCCATCAGCTCGGCGCCCTGGGCATAGCTTTTTTCGTCGACCCGGATGCCGCACTTGGGCGCGATCTCTTTGATATACGACAGCGCGCCAAAGTGGGACATGCCGAGGTTGCCCAGCCTGACAAGTTCTTGCGCCTGGACGCCGCCCACCAGCATCACCGCAGCGGCGGCCAGGGCCGTCCGTAGTATTGCCAGAGCCATGCGCTTCTCCCAAGTTGATCCGACGAGTCAATTGCTGCACGGAAATATAACCGCTACCAACCAGGGTGTCCCTCGAACAGCGCAAGCTTTTGCTTTTTCGCGCCGGCATGCTCAACACAGGCCTTCCGGCTGCCGCGCCCCTGATCCAAGACATGCAAAAGCGAGCCGAGTCCATGCTGCGGCCCGCCGTCTTGGCAGCCTGCACATAGGGTAAAATGGTGCACCATCGGCACTGCGCCGAATCGCCTCTGTGAATCGCCACTATATATATTAGTCAGGTCTGCCATGCTCGATAACTTAACCCAACGCCTTGCCAAGGTCGTCAAGACCATGCGCGGTGAGGCGCGTCTGACCGAAACCAACACGTCCGAAATGCTGCGCGAAGTGCGCCTGGCGCTGCTCGAAGCCGACGTCGCTCTGCCCGCGGTGCGCGAGTTCATCGGCCGCGTCAAGGAAAAGGCGCTTGGCGAAGAAGTCATCGCTTCGCTCAGTCCCGGCCAGGCGCTGGTCGGCGTGGTGCAGCGCGAGCTGGCCATCTTGATGGGTGCCGATCTCGGCCCCGAAGCGTCGCAGCTCAGTTTTGCGCAGCAGCCGCCGGCGATCATCCTGATGGCCGGCTTGCAGGGCGTGGGTAAAACCACCACCGTCGGTAAACTTGCCAAGTACCTGAAAGAAGAGAAAAAGAAAAAGGTCTTGACGGTATCGGCCGACGTCTATCGCCCTGCCGCCATCGCCCAGCTCGAGTCGGTGACCAAGCAGGTCGGCGCCGACTTTTTCCCGTCGACGTCAAGCGACAAGCCGGTCGACATTGCGCTGGCCGCACTGGACTGGGCCAAGAAGCACTATCACGACGTCTTGATCATCGACACTGCTGGCCGCCTGGGTATTGACGAAGCGATGATGCAGGAGATCGCCGCCGTTCACAAGGCGGTGAACCCGATCGAAACGCTGTTCGTGGTCGACGCCATGCTGGGCCAGGATGCGATCAATACCGCCAAGGCCTTCAGCGACGCGCTGCCGCTGACCGGCATCGTTCTGACCAAGCTCGACGGCGACTCGCGCGGCGGCGCGGCGCTGTCGGTACGCCATATCACGGGCAAGCCCATCAAGTTTGCCGGCGTGTCCGAAAAACTGGACGGCCTGGAACCGTTCGACGCGCAGCGCATGGCCAACCGTATTTTGGGCATGGGCGACATCCTCGCGCTGGTTGAGGAAGCGCGCAAGGGCGTCGACAGCAAGGCGGCGGCCGACATGGCCAATAAGATCAAGGCTGGCGGGCGCTTTGACATGAACGACTTCAAGTCGCAGCTTGGCCAGATGAAGAAAATGGGCGGCATGGCCAGCCTGATCGACAAACTGCCGGCGCAGTTCCAGCAGGCTGCCGGCGGCGCCAACATGGACCAGGCCGACAAGCAGGTGCGGCGCATGGTCGGCATCATCGACTCGATGACGCCGCAGGAGCGGGCCAAGCCGGAACTGATCAAGGCCACGCGCAAGCGCCGCATCGCGGCCGGCGCCGGGGTCCAGGTGCAGGAAGTAAACCGCATGCTGGCGCAGTACGACCAGATGCAGACCATGATGAAAAAGCTCAAGGGCGGCGGCATGATGAAGATGATGCGCGGGATGAAGGGCATGATGCCGGGCGGGATGCGCTAGCCTATTGGAGGCGGGCGCGCTGAAAAACCGGGGCGGCGGGGCCTCTCCGGGCGTAGAAGGGGCTTTTTCCCTTTAAAAAGGGCGATTTTTCTTGAAAAACACTTGCGTCATCCGGGAAACCCCACCAATATAAGCCGTGCGATCAATTGCGCAATTTCCCATGTGTTCGTTAAGGAGGCTCGAAGATGGCAACAGCCAAAAAAACCCCAGCAGCAGCGCCAGCAAAAAAGGCTGCAGCAGCCAAGCCAGCAGCAGCGGCAAAGCCAGCAGCAAAGAAAGCCGCTCCAGCTAAAGCAGCACCAAAAGCAGCAGCAGCAAAAGCACCAGCAGCGCCCCGCAAGCCGAACGCCGCTTTCATGAAAGCGATGACTCCTTCCGCGACCCTGGCCGCAGTTGTCGGCGCAGCGCCGTTGCCACGCACCGAAGTGACCAAGAAAGTCTGGGACTACATCAAGAAGCTTGATCTCCAGGACGCAGCGAACCGCCGCATGATCAATGCCGACGACAAGCTGAAAGCTGTCTTTGGCGGCAAAGCTCAGGTGTCGATGTTCGAAATGACCAAACTCATTTCCGATCACCTGAAATAATAAAATTTAGCTGTCCAAGCCGAATTCGCAAAAAGCCCCGGTCGCAATACCGGGGCTTTTGTGTTTGTGTGGAGCGCGAGCTTGATACTACTGGCCACCATAACATCGTCCTCGCGCGCGCGGCTGTAGCAAAAGGGCCAGCAGTGCCGCAGGAGTTACATCGTCCTCGCGAACGCGGGGACCCATAGAACGGATGCCAATCCCTCCTTTTGAATCAATTAGTTACAGCAATCAGATCGATTCAAGGGGAACGTGACTCGTCAGTTCTATGGGTCCCCGCGTTCGCGAGGACGATGTGGGCCATGCCGGGCGTACGTGGCGACTTTGCACGTCACTGCAACCACAAACCTTTCTTGCATCCTCGTGTTTAAAACCCGAACGCCGCCTTCATCAAGTGGAACACCTTGGTGTTTTCCATCGTCCCCTTGAACACCTGCGAACCCGCTCCGGTGGCGAACAACTTCACATCGCCCCCGCCATGCGATTCGCCGGCCATCCTGACCCCCGTCTCCTGATGGTAGTCGTCACCGAGCGCCACGGCGCTATCGACGTCGGCGCGCACGTCCGGCCGGTTAGGCCCGTTCCCGAACACCAGCGTGGTGTAGGTCTTGCCATCGGCATCCTTGGCCGGCAAGCCGTCGCTGTAATTGCGCACGATGTCGAGCACGGGGTTACCCCGCTTGGCGTAGCCATTCATGACGATGGTGTGATCATGGTCGGCCGTGACGACGATCAGCGTGTTCTTCAAGCCAGGGTCGAGCACCCGCATGCGTTCCAGCGCGGCTTGAATGGCGTCGTCGAACGCAATCGTATCGACCAGCGCCCGTTTGGCGTTCGAGTCATGCAGGGCATGGTCGATCTTGCCGCCTTCGACCATCAGGAAAAAGCCATCCGGATCGGGCGCGAGCAAGTCGATCGCTTTCACCGTCATCTGCGACAACGACGGCTGCGATGGCCGGCGCTCGATCTCGTAATCGAGATGGCCCACATCGCTGTAAATGCCGACGAACTTGCGCCCCGGCTGCGCGGCGGCCATCTCGTCCTTGTTGGCGGCAACGGTGTAGCCTCTGGCCGCAAACTGCGCCATCAGGTCGCGCCCGTCCGCGCGGCCGTTGGGATTGCGCGTGGCGTCAAACGGCGTGAAGTGATTGCGCCCTCCTCCCATCAGCACGTCAACCCCATCCTGCAAGGCGGGGTTGTAGCCCGCGCCGCCGGGCACGATCTGCAGCGCGATGCTGTAGGACGCGTTGCGCTGGCAAATGTGCGCAAAGGTTGACGCGGGCGTGGCGTGCGTCAGCTCGGTGGTCGTGATCGACCCGACCGCCTTGCCGTGTGCCTTGGCCAGCTCCAGGATCGTGGTGGCGGCTTGCCCGTTGCCGGCGCCGCAGTCGTCGATGCCGGCGTTGCCATTGGCGTCTTTGCGGGCCGCGATCGGCTTGGCGTGCGCCATCGAGATGACGTCGTTATTGATTTTGATGCCCGTCATGTAGGCGCCCATTGACGGCGCGCTGTCGGTCGTCTGCGCGTCGTTCGAATAGGTCTTGATGCGGGCGCTGCGCTCGAGCCGCTCCATGTTGAGAAAACCCTCCTCCTTGTACTTGAAGATGCGCGCGGCGGTGATGGTAGTCGGACCCATGCCGTCGCCGAGGAAAAAGAGGATGTTTTTTGCCGCGGGTGCGGCGCAGGCGCCGGTGCTGCACAAGGCAGCGAGCAGCAGTGCGGGGAGTCGACGTGGCGTCATGGCGAATTCTCGGAAAAAGGGGAGCACGGCTTACCAGCCGCCGGCAGCTTTGATCAGCTCAAAGACACGCGTGTTGTCGATCGCGCCGTGGAAGGCGTCGGCGCCGGCGCCGATCGCACCGAGAAAAACATCGCTGCCGCCGTGGGTTTCGTCACCGGCAGCCGTGCGCACCACGGCTTGCTGGTGGTAGTCGTCGGCCGTCACGATGGCATCGGTCAGCAGCGGCGCCGCAGCGCGCTTGCCCTGGACCCGGCTTTCGCCCGTGCCAAAGCCGATGATGGTGAACGGCGCCCCATCCACATCCACGCGCACCTTGCCGTTGTCGACCCGGCGCACCAGCCCCAGCACGCCAGGTTCGGTCGGCGTGGTCTTGCCGGTGCGGCGCGCGTAACCGTTTAACAGCAGCGTATGGTCATGGTCGGCGGTGACGACGATCAGCGTATTTTTCAGGCCCGGATCGATGGCCTGCATTTGCGCGATGGTGGCTTTGAGCGTGTTGTCGAACGAGACCACTTCCTGCAGCGCGCGCTTGGCGTGCGTGTCGTGCAGCGCCAGGTCGATCAGGCCGCCCTCGACCACGAGAAAAAACCCATTCGGCTTTTTCGACAGCACGCTGATCGCCTTGCTCGCCATCGCGGCCAGGCCCGGATCGCGCGCCGGGTTGCGCACGGCATCGTAGCTGAGGTTTTCAGGCGCGAACAGGCCGACCAGGGGAGCGCCCGAGGCGGCGTCGACGGCGTTCAGTTGCGCGCTGTCGGCCACGCTGCGATAGCCCCTGGTGCGCAGTTCGGCCAGCAGGTCGCGGCCGTCGGCCCGCTTGCCGCCTTGGGCTAGCGGCAGGAAGGCGTCGGTTCCGCCGCCGAGCAGGACGTCAAGGCCGCCAAGCGCGCTGTTGTAACCGGCCCCGCCTGGCACCAGCGCGCTGGCAATGTCGGCTTCCTTGCTGCGGTGGCACGCATGGGCATACACCGCCGCCGGCGTGGCATCGGTCACGCGGGTGGTGGTCACGACGCCAACGGCCATGCCGCGCCGCCTGGCCAGTTCGGCCAGCGAGGGCGCGGCGCGCCCGCCGGTGCAGCCCTCGCGCGCGGGCGTGTCGGTGCTCATCGAGATGGCGCCGTTGTTGGACTTTATGCCGGTCATGTAGGCCGACATGGAGGCGGCGCTGTCGGTGGTTTGCGCGTCATTGGAAAACGTCTTGACGAAGGCCGATTCAGGCAAGGTGTCGAGCGTCAGGTCGCCGTCTTCGCCCACGGCGTAGATGCGCGCGGCGGTCAGCGTGTTGATGCCCATGCCGTCGCCGAGGAAAAAGAGGATGTTCTTGGGGTGGCTGGATACGGCCTGCGGCGGCTGGACCGACACGCAGCCGGCCAGGGCGGCCAGCAGTGCGGCGCCGACGATGGAAAAACGCATGGAAAACTCTCGTGCTTGGGGAGAAACGGGAAGTCTACACTGCGGGGAGGCTTGCGGCGGCAAAAAAATGGGATGGCGTTCCGGGCGGCGCATGGCGAAAAAGGGGGCCGCCACTACCCTTGGAACTCCCACTTCTTCCACGCACTTAACACCGAGTTGGGATACTGCGGCTTGCCCCGGCTGCCGTTATACCGCCCCAGGGCCAGGTACAAATTGCCGCCTTCCATGTCGATATACATGCGCAAAATCGCGCACCCATAGCGCAGGTTGGTCTGCATGTGAAACAGCTTGCTGCGGTCGCTGTCACCGACCACCCCGGTCCAGAACGGCATCACCTGCATGTAGCCGCGCGCGCCCACCATCGACACCGCGTACTTGCGATACGCCGACTCGACCTGGATCAGCCCCAGCACCAGGCCCGGATCGAGACCGGCACGGCTTGACTCATACCACGCCGCCTCGAGAAACTCGAGACGCACCTGGTCGTCGGGCAGCTTGCGCTTGAGGCGTTCGGACATCTGCCCCAGCCACAGCTGGTAGCGCGCCTTTGCCGCCTCATCGCGAAAAGTTGGCTTGGGCGGGCGGGCATCGCGGATGGCGTTGGCCAGCGCCAGCCGGAGCGAGTCGGCAATCGCCTCTTCCTTCTGGTTGCCGGCCAGCGCCGCCCCCGGCCAGCACAGCGCAGCCAGCAGCAAGGCCGGCGCCGTCATGCGGGCAATGTACGCGCCCCTGCTCACAAGCGCAGTTTGCCCTGGATGAACGCGACCATGTCCGCCACCGGTACCGCCGTGGCCTCGGTGTCGCGCCGTCCCTGGTATTCAAGATTGCCTTCCTTCAGGCCTCGCTCGCCAATCACGACCCGGTGCGGCACGCCGATCAGTTCCCAGTCGGCGAACATGGCGCCCGGGCGCAGGCCGCGGTCGTCGACGATCACGTCCACGCCCGCTGCCTGCAGGGCTGCGTACAAGGCTTCCACTTCGGTCTTGACCATCTCGCTGCGGTCCATGCCCATCGGGCACAGCACCACTTCAAAAGGTGCGATCGCGGCCGGCCAGATGATGCCCTTGTCGTCGAAGTTCTGTTCGATCGCCGCGCCCAAAATGCGCGTCACGCCAATCCCGTAGCAACCCATTTGCAGCGGTGCGGGCTTGCCGTTTTCGTCAAGAAAAGTCGCCTTCATGCTTTCCGAGTAGGACGTCCCGAGCTGGAACACGTGGCCCACTTCGATGCCCCGTTCAATCGCCAGCACGCCCTTGCCGTCCGGCGAAGCGTCGCCTTCGATCACGTTGCGCAGGTCGGCCACGACTGGTTCGGGTATGTCGCGGCCCCAGTTGGCGCCCGTGTAATGAAAGCCTTCTTCGTTGGCGCCGCAGACAAAGTCGGCCATGTTGGCAACCGTGCGGTCGGCAACGATGGTGACGGGCGTCCTGGTGCCGATCGGCCCCAGGTAGCCGGGAATGGAACCGTAGCACGCGAGGATTTCCGCTTCGGTGGCGAAACGGTGGTTCGCCAGGCCAGGCACTTTGCCGACCTTGACTTCGTTCAGTTCATGGTCGCCGCGGATGAGCAGCATCCAGTTTTCCAGGACGGGCTTGCCGGCTACTTCCTTCTCGACCGTCAGCGCGATGGTCTTGACCGTTTGGCTCAGCGGCAGCTTGAGAAAGTCGGCCACCGACTCGCACTTGGTGGCGCCGGGCGTGGCGGTTTTGGTCAGCGCGTTGCCGGCCGGGGCGCGCACGGCGGCCAGCGGCATCGCTTCGGCCGCTTCCATGTTGGCCGCGTAGTCGGACGTCGGGCAGTAGACGATGGCGTCTTCGCCGGTGCTGGCGATGACGTGGAATTCATGCGAGCCGGAGCCGCCGATGGCGCCGTTGTCGGCCGCCACCGCGCGAAACTTCAGGCCGAAGCGGTTGAAAATGGCGGTATAGGCGTCGAACATGACCTTGTACGACGCTTTCAAGCCTTCTTCGTTGCGGTCGAACGAGTAAGCGTCCTTCATAGTGAATTCGCGTCCGCGCATCAGGCCAAAGCGCGGCCGGCGCTCGTCGCGGAACTTGGTCTGGATATGGTAAAAATTGAGCGGCAGCTGGCGGTACGACTTGATTTCGGAGCGCACCACGTCGGTGATGACTTCTTCGGACGTGGGCTGGATCGCATATTCACGGCCGTGGCGGTCTTTCACGCGCATCAGTTCCGGGCCCATTTTTTCCCAGCGGCCGGTCTCTTGCCACAACTCGGCAGGCTGCACCAGCGGCATCAGCAATTCGATACCGTTCGCCTTGTTCATTTCGTCGCGGATGATCGCTTCGACCTTGCGGATGACGCGCAAGCCGGTCGGCATATACGTATAGATGCCCGAACCGAGGCGCTTGATCATGCCGGCACGCATCATCAGCTGATGGCTGACAATTTCGGCGTCGGAAGGCGCTTCTTTTAAAGTTGAAATAAAAAAACGTGAGGCGCGCATATCGGTGAATTCTTTTTAAAAAGAGAGGGTTATAATCAACCTAATTTTAAAGGATTAGCTGGCTGATGCGTCCAATCTTTATACAAATGGGCCCGTTTCACGTGTTTCCCGCCGTTTTCGTACCCCGAAAACCTGGTGGGGAACAGAATTTGTGGGTAAATATGTAAGAAGGCGCACTCCCGGCAGAAAGTTTCGAGGTGCACTATGCTCGACCGTGAAGGGTTTCGGCCCAACGTCGGCATCATCCTGCTTAACGCCAATAACGAGGTGTGGTGGGGCAAGCGGGTGCGCGAGCACTCGTGGCAATTCCCGCAAGGGGGCATTAAATACGGTGAAACGCCTGAGCAGGCGATGTATCGCGAACTCGAGGAGGAAATTGGATTACGTCAGGAGCACGTCAAGATTGTAGGCCGCACCCGGGATTGGCTGCGCTATGAAGTACCTGATCATTTTATCAAGCGTGAGATTCGCGGGCATTATCGTGGCCAAAAGCAGATCTGGTTTTTGCTGCGCATGTGCGCGCGCGACAACGACGTCAATCTGCGCCTGACCGACCATCCGGAGTTTGACGCCTGGCGCTGGCATGATTACTGGGTGCCGCTGGACGTGGTCATCGAGTTCAAGCGGGATGTGTACCAGCGCGCGCTGCAGGAATTGTCGCGCTTTTTGACGTGGCCGGCCAGTGGCGGGCATACGCAGGAACGGCGCCATACGGCGCGCTACCTACGCCAGCCGCACGCGCCGCGCAGCAGCCAGGCGCCGGTGGTGCTGGCCGAGGACAGCGGTTGCGAGCAGGAGCCGCAGCAGCTGGTGCTGGTGCCGACCAAAGAGTAATCAAGCAATTGTAGGGGCTCCGTGCCCCGCGGAAAAAGGCGAAGCCTGCATTGTTCCATGAGTCCCCGGCGGCTCGTGGCGGAATGCAGGCTTCGCCTTTTTCCGCCCTACGTTCGACACCGGGGAACAATCCGCCCATGCTCGCACCACTTCCCGCCACGTGCGTTCTGCGAAGAAGTCATGTAGGGCGGATAAGGGCGCAGCCCGCAATCCGCCTTGAGTCGTCGGCGGCTCATGGCGGATTGCAGGCTTCGCCTTTATCCGCCCTACGTTCGACACCGGGGAACAATCTGCCCATGCTCGCACCATGTCCCGCCACGTGCGTTCTGCGAAGAAGTCATGTAGGGCGGATAAGGGCACAGCCCGCAATCCGCCATGAGTCGTCGGCGGCCCGTGGCGGAATGCAGGCTTCGCCTTTTTCCGCCCTACGTTCGACACCGGGGAACAATCCGCCCATGCTCGCTGCGAAGAAGTCATGTAGGGCGGATAAGGGCACAGCCCGCAATCGGCCATGAGTCGTCGGCAGCTTCGACACACGGGTACAATACGCCCATGTTCACACCCTCATCCCACGACGTGCGGCGCTTCTTCTGCGAAGCGTTCCGCAAACAGCGCTCGGGCGACATCCTGACCCCGATGGACGCCATCGCGGCCGACTGGATCGTCCAGCACCCCGAATACGCCGACGCCCTGACCGATATCGACGCCGCCATCGCGCGCGACTATTCCGTCGACGGCGGCCAGGCCAATCCCTTTCTGCACCTGTCGATGCACCTGTCGATCGCCGAGCAGGTCTCGATCGACCAGCCGCCCGGCATCCGCGCCGCGTGCACCGCCCTCACCGCCCGCCTGGGCGAACACGACGCCCACCACCAGATCATGGAATGCCTGGGCGAGATGATCTGGAAGTCGCAGCGCGACGGCGCCCCTCCCGACGCCGCAGCCTACGTCGACTGTGTGCGCAAGCGGGCCGGTTAGCACTGCGCGCGCCACATGCAAAAATCCTTCCGGGCCGGCTGGTTCAGCCGGCGGGAAGGATTCAGGGGCAGCGCGAGGAAGATAAACTTAACGCTCGATCATTAACGCTTGAACATCAACGCTTGATCACGAGCTCCGACGGCAAGCTTTGCAGATAGGCGGCGATGTTGGCCATGTCGGCATTCGACAAGGGCTTGACCTGGCCCATCATGATCGCGTTGTTGCGCCCGTTAGGACCATCGCCACGCTTGTAAGCCCTGAGCGCGTGCTCGATGTACTCGGCATGTTGACCGGCAAGCTTGGGATAGCTCGGGTCGATCGGCTTGTTGAAATCGGCGCCATGACAGGCCGCGCAATTGAGTTCCTTGACTTTTTCCTGGCCCTTGGCGACGTTGCCGCCAGCAAAGGCGCTCATCGACACGGCGCCGCAGAACAGGGCGATCATCAGTTTTTTCATGGCTCTGTCCTTATTTCTTTTGCTGGGAGTAGTACGCAGCAGCGTCGGCGATTTCCTGGTCGGACATCGACGCGGCAACGCCGTGCATCGTCGGGTGCTTGCGGTCGCCTTTTTTGTAGGCGTTCAGCGCGTTTTCGATGTACTTGGCAGACTGACCGCCCAGCATCGGTACCGGATAAACTTCAGGGAAAGTTGCTTTGTAACCGGGAATGCCGTGGCAGCCGATACATTGTTCAACTTTAGCGGCCTTGGCGTTACCAACCGTATCCGCAGCCGCGGAGAAGTTGGCGACACCGGCGAGCACGAGAAGTGCGAAGAATTTTTTCATGGTGGCGATGGTAAGAGGTAGTCGGTACCGTACGTGCAAAATTGATACTTCTTGCACTATCAGCCTGCGAGTTTAACTGAATTAGCAAACCTCGTCCATCAATGCAGCCTGCGCAGCAACATCAAGCGAGCCGGGATCGCTTACTTTAACAACGGCGTAACGCGCGTCTTGAGGATGTTGTACTGGGCGTCGACCATTGGCCCATTGGGATCGTGGCCGGTCAGCGGCAGCAAGAAAAACGCTTTCTTCGGCGCCTTGATGGCGTCAAAGTAGCGCTTTGCCACCTCCGGCGTGGTAGTCAGGTCTTGCTCGCCGACGATCATGAACACCGGCATCCGGAACTCGGTACCCAGCTTGTACAGGTCGAGGGTGGCATGCATGCCGTCGCCCTTCATGCCCACATACTGGATCCACGAATAATCTTCGCCGCTTTCGTACTCGGCCTGCATTTTTTCAGATGCATAGGCCGGCGCAAGGCTCCACCAGGCCTTGGGCGCGGGCGTGGTCGTCTTCGCTTCGTATCCGCGCGAAATTTTCCTGAACTGGCCCGGGCTGCGCGGAGCGAGCCATGGCGGCGCGCCCAACGCTTCAAGTGCGGCGATGGTCGCAGCGTCGTTGGCGGCGCGGGCAAGGGCCATCAATTTGCGATAGCTGTCGGCTTCGTTCTCGCGCCCGTTCACCAGTTGCCCGGTGCTGAGGTAGGCGCCGAACAGCTCGGGCCGCGACTTGGCCATATGCACCGACAGTGCCGAACCCCACGATCCTCCCATCAAGATCAATTTCTTGGCCTTCAGGTGGCGGGCGACAAAGGCAGCCACTTCGGTGCCGTCGTTGGCCAGGCCGGCGATGCTCAGCGTTCCCTCTGCGGTGGCAGGATTGCGGGTGAAAGTGCGCCCCGCGCCGCGCTGGTCCCATTGCACGATGGTGAAGTCCTTTTCCCAAGCCACGTAAGGCAGCGCGCCGAACACCGTGTTCGGATTGCCCGGCCCGCCGTGCACCATCAGGATCACGGGATTGGTGCAGTCGGCACCCTTGATCGTCACCCATTGTTCGATACCGCCGATCTTGACGTAGCCTTCTTCATTGATCTGCTGGCCGGCCTTGCAGGGAAGCGGCGCGTCGGCAATGCTCTGGACAGACTGCGACGATGCCTGGAGGGGCGCTGCGGCAATCAGGGATGCAAACAACACGGTGGCGCGTATATTCATGAGGGGGATCGATGGCAGTGGGTTGATCAAGGGGTGCTACGGATGGACCATTGAACATGGTACGGCCCGCTAAGCAATCGAGCAAGGTTAATACTCTAACATTAAAGCTCGAAGTGCCCACAAAACGAGATGCCGCTTTTCCGTCCACGCGATGTCATTAGTGTGCGCACTCGGGTTCAGGGCGCCGGCGAGCCTGCACTTCCCGTTCTGCCGTATACTCCGATTAACTTCACTTTGACCATACACGCCCATGCAAGCACCGCACAACAAGGCTCACCGTTTCCAGGGTTCGGACAGCTACGTCGCCACAGCCGACCTGAAACTGGCGGTCAACGCCGCCCTCACGCTCCAGCGTCCGCTGCTGATCAAGGGCGAGCCGGGCACCGGCAAGACCATGCTGGCCGAAGAAGTGGCGCAGGCGCTCGACATGCCGCTGATGCAGTGGCATATCAAGTCCACCACCAAGGCCCAGCAAGGCCTGTACGAATATGACGCCGTCTCGCGCCTGCGCGACTCGCAGCTTGGCGACGAGCGCGTTCGCGACATCAACAATTACATCGTCAAGGGCGTGCTGTGGCAAGCCTTTACGGCGCCGGAACCGGTGGTGCTCCTGATTGACGAAATCGACAAGGCAGACATCGAGTTCCCCAACGACCTGCTGCGCGAACTTGACCGCATGGAGTTCTACGTCTACGAGACGCGCGAGATGGTCGTCGCCACCCACCGTCCGCTGGTGATCATCACCTCCAACAACGAGAAGGAACTGCCCGACGCCTTCCTGCGCCGCTGCTTTTTCCACTACATCAAATTCCCGGACAAGGATACGATGGAGCAGATCGTCAAGGTCCACTTCCCGACCCTTAAGCAGGAACTGCTGGCCACCGCATTGCAAAGCTTTTACGAAGTGCGCGACGTGCCTGGCCTGAAGAAAAAACCGTCCACTTCCGAGTTTCTCGACTGGTTAAAACTGCTGCTGGCCGAAGACATCCCGGCCGAAGCGCTGCGCAGCAAGGACGCCAAGGCCATCGTGCCGCCGCTGCACGGGGCGCTCCTCAAGAACGAGCAGGACGTGCACCTGTTCGAACGCCTGATCGCCATGCAACGGGCGAACCGCTGATGATCCAGGTCGCACCATTGCGGCTCGAGTTCAACGGCGTGCGCCTCGAACCGCTCTCGATGGCGCACGCCGACGGCCTGCGCGCGGCCGCCGGCGACGGCGAGCTGTGGAAGCTGCGCACCACGTCGATGCCCGAGCCGCAGGACGTTGAGCACGACATCGCCAGCGCGCTGGCCACGCCGAACCGGCTCGCTTTCGCGGTGCTCGACGTCGCCAGCGGGGCCGTCATGGGCACCACCAGCTACCACGACATCGTGCCTGAAGTGGACCGCGTGGAAATTGGCTGGACCTGGTACGCCAAGAGCCGCCAGCGCAGCCATGTCAACACCAGCTGCAAGCTGCTGCTGCTCTCGCACGCCTTCGACACGCTCGGCTGCGCCGTGGTGGGACTGCGCACCGACAACTTCAATCTCCACTCGCAGGCCGCCATCGAGCGCCTGGGCGCCAAAAAAGACGGCGTGCTGCGCCACCACCACCTGCGCCGCGACGGCACCGTGCGCGACACGGTCATGTATAGCATCCTGCGCGGCGAGTGGCCGGAAATCAAAGCACACCTGCATTACAAGCTGCAGTACACGCTGCAAAGGAACTAACGTGCTGATTGATTTTTTCTTTTCGCTCAAGGACGCCAAGATCCCGGTCACGATCAAGGAGTTCCTGACCCTGCTCGAAGCGATGCAGCAGGAAGTGATCGCGCCATCGATGGACGACTTTTACTATCTGTCGCGCCTCACGCTGGTCAAGGACGAAGCCCACTTCGACAAGTTCGACCGCGCCTTTGCCCAGTACTTCAAGGGCATCAACGCGGCGTTCGAAACGGGCACCGGCATTCCAATGGACTGGCTGATCAAGCGCATGGAGCGCGAGCTGTCGGCCGAACAAAAAGCCCAGCTTGAAAAATTCGGCTACGACAAGCTGATGGAGCGCCTGAACGAACTGCTCAAGGAGCAGAAGGAACGCCACGAAGGCGGCAGCAAGTGGATCGGTACCGGCGGCACTTCGCCGTTCGGCAATGGCGGCACCAACCCGGAAGGCATCCGCATCGGCGGCGCCGGCGGCAACCGGACCGCCGTCAAGGTGTGGGAGCAGCGCGCCTACAAGGATTACGACGCCGACCGCGAACTGGGCACGCGCAACATCAAGGTCGCGCTGCGGCGCCTGCGCAAATTCGCGCGCCAGGGCGCCGAGGACGAATTCGCGCTCGACGCCACCATCCGCGCCACCGCCAGCAACGCCGGCTACCTCGACATCAAGATGCAGCCCGAGCGCAAGAACAAGATCAAGGTGCTGATGCTGCTCGACGTAGGCGGTTCGATGGACGACCATATCGAGCGCACCGAAGAGCTGTTCTCGGCGGCCAAGACGGAATTCAAGAACATGGAGTTTTTCTACTTCCATAACTGCGTCTACGACTACCTCTGGAAGAACAACCGGCGCCGCACGGCCGAGCGCTTTCCGACCTGGGACATCTTGCGCAAGTACCCGGCCGACACCAAGCTCATTTTTGTCGGCGACGCGACCATGAGTCCTTATGAAGTGCTGGCCCCCGGCGGCTCGGTCGAATACAACAACGAGGAAGCCGGCGCCGAATGGCTGGCCCGCTTTTGCCACGCCTTCCCCAAATTCACCTGGCTCAATCCTGAGCCGGAAGGCGTCTGGCAGTATCGCCAGTCGATCTCCGTGATCAGGCAAATCATGAACAACCGGATGTTTCCGCTTACCATCGATGGGCTGGAACGCGCCATGCGCCTGCTGAGTAAATAAGGACTTTCCTCGGGATTCCCGCCATGTGGAATCGTGCGCGGGAGATCGGGTTGTAGAATCGGGCACGCAATGCCGCGTGCGATCTACCCGATCTACCACCGAGGACCTCATGCCCGATTTGCTGACGATTCTGACCGACCTGTCGTGGCCCGTGGCGATCTGCATCGCCTGGATCGCGGGAGAAATCGGCCAGCGCCTGACAAGCCTGCCGCGCATCAGTTTTTACGGCGTCACCGGCTTTGCGCTGGCGGCCCCGCAGATTGGCGTGCTGCCGCCCTCCGGCGCGGGGCCGATATTGTTTTTGGCGGACGTGGCCTTTGGCCTGATCCTGTTCGAGCTCGGTTACCGCATCAACCTGCGCTGGCTGCGCACCAACCCCTGGCTGGGAGCCGCTTCCCTGGCCGAAGCGCTGGCCACTTTTGTCGCCATCTACCTGGTCGCCAGCGCCTTCGACACCTCGTCGATGACGGCGCTGATGCTCGCCTCGCTGGGCATGTCGACCTCGCCCGCCACCGTCGTGCGCGTCATTAACGAAAGCCGCAGTTCGGGCCAGGTGACCGAACGGGTGCTGCACCTGTCGGCGCTCAACTGCGTGATGGCGGTGTTCACCTTCAACGTCATTGTCGGATTCTGGATTTTCAAGAGCTCGGCCGACATTGGCGATGCCACCTTGAGCAGTCTGGTTGCGCTGCTGCTGTCGGGCGCCATCGGCGCCGCGTTCGGCGTGGCCGTGCCGGCGTTGCTGCGCGCCCTGGGCAATCTGTCCGAGGACGCCACGGTGGGCTTTGCGCTGGCCGTGATCTTGCTGGTGTCAGTGTGCTACGCGGCGCAGCTCTCGCCGGTGGTGTCCACGCTCGCGTTCGGGCTGACGGCGCGCCACAGGCGGGTGGCGTTTGGCCAGGCGCAGCGCAATTTTGGACCGTTGGGCGAACTGCTCACGGTGCTGCTGTTCGTGTTCGCCGCCTCCACGCTGGACTGGCGCACCGTGGCCGACGGCATAACGCTGGCGCTGGCGCTGGTACTGGTGCGATTGCTGACCAAGACCGCCGGCGTGACGGCGTTTTCGCACCTGTCGGGCATTTCGTGGCGCAAGGGTGCGCTGACCGGGATAGGGCTGGCGCCGGTGTCGGTATTTGTGATCCTGCTGCTCGAGCACACACGCTTGCGCGGCGTGAACCTGGCCGAGGAATTGCGCGCCATGGCCGGCGTGACCTTGCTGCTTGAAGTGTTCGGCCCGATCCTGATCCAGCGCGCGCTGGTGTGGGCCAAAGAAACGCCGGTGAAGAGCTGACATGCCGCTCGAACCATTCGCCCAGTCGCAGGCGCTCACCTTTGGCGTGGAGCTCGAGCTGCAGCTGGTGAACCTGTCGGACTTCAACCTGACGGCCGCCAGCCCCGACCTGCTGCACCTGTTGGCGCGCAAACCCTTTCCCGGCAACGTAACGCCGGAAATCGCCGAGAGCATGATCGAAATTAATTCGAGCGTGCACACCCACCACCTGCCGCTGCTGGCCGAACTGATCGAGATCCGCGACATCCTGGTGGCGGCCGGCGACCAGCTTAATATCGGCCTGTCGGGCGGCGGCACGCATCCGTTTCAGCATTGGTCGGAACAAAAGATCTTTGAAAAGCCGCGCTTTCGGGAACTGTCGGCGCTGTACGGCTATCTGGCCAAGCAGTTCACCGTGTTTGGCCAGCACGTGCACATTGGGTGCGCCTCGGGCGACGACGCCATGTTCCTGCTGCATTCGCTCAGCCGCTACATTCCGCATTTTATTGCGCTGTCGGCGTCGTCGCCCTTCGTGCAGGGGCATGACAGTCATTTCGATTCGGCGCGTTTGAATTCAGTCTTTGCTTTTCCGATGAGCGGGCGCGCGCCGTTCATGCTGACCTGGGACGAATTTGCCAATGCGTACTTTGCCAAGATGGAGGCCACCGGGATCATCAAGAGCATGAAGGATTTTTACTGGGATATCCGGCCCAAGCCGGAGTACGGCACCATCGAGCTGCGCGTGTGCGACACGCCGCTGACGGTGGAACGGGCGGCGGCGCTGGCGGGATACTTGCAGGCGCTGTGCCGCCACCTGCTGGAGCGGCGCGAAGAGGCGCCGGTGGAGGACGACTACCTGGTGTACAACTTCAACCGCTTCCAGGCGTGCCGGTTCGGGCTCGATGGATCGATCACGCATCCCAAGACGTACGAGACGACGTCGCTGCGGGACGATATTCTGGCGTCGCTGGAGCGGATGGAGCCGCACGGCGAGGCGCTGGGGAGCTTGGCGGCGTTACGGCATTTGTCGGCCGCGGCGCAGGGGTCGAGCGACGCGAGTTACCTGCGCATGGAGTATGCGGCGCATGGCAGCGCGGAGGCGATGGTGGATGCGGCGATCAGGCGCTTCAGGGGGAGCGGTGATTGAAGGGGCGATCGGTGGGAATACTATGCACTTCCACGGGCCGTAGGGCGGAAAAGGGCTTGCCCGCATTCCGCCATGCGTCTCGACGGCGCTTGACGCAAAAGGAGGCCGCCCAGCGCCTCCGGCCTTGTTCGACCTGGGCGTTGGCCAAGCCGATTGCAGCATCGGCCTTTTACAGCCGGGTTTCCCGCGCAGCCCGCAAAAACCGGTCCAAAATTGGCGTGCAATCGAGCAAATCCACGCCGCCCGCGCGGTGAAACTCCGGGTGCCACTGCAACCCCATCACAAAGTTCGCCCGCTGATACCGGATCGCTTCAATGATCCCGTCCGGGTCCGACACCGCCTCCACCACAATATCGCGCCCCAGATCCTTGACCGCCTGGTGGTGAATCGAATTGACAACCGGCCGCGCCCCCTTCGGAAACATCTGGCTGAGCGACGACCCCTCGGGAAACACGATCGCATGCCGATGCGCATCGTAATCCGAATGCACGTGCGCCAGCGCCTCAGGCACGTTGGTCGCCACATCCTGGTACAGGCTGCCGCCGAACGCCACATTGATCAGCTGGCAGCCACGGCAAATCCCCAGCACCGGTTTGCCCGCATCCACAAACTCATGCAGCAACTCCAGCTCATACAGGTCGCGCGCCCGGTCGCCATTCCACTCGGGCCTGGTCGGCGCCTCGGAATAGGTCTGCGGCGACACATCCGCCCCTCCCTGCAGCACCAGTCCGTCCAGATGGCGCGCGTAATGGCGCAAGGTGATGTTGCTGGGATGTAGAAGACCGCTGGTATTAACCGTCGGCACCATGAACACCAGCACGTCGCGCGACATCACCCACTGGGCGATCGATTCTTCAAGATATTGCAGATTTTTGCTGCGCAAACCCGTGGAACCAGGCTCCGGATGAAAAATGCGGGCAGAGACCCCGATGCGCAGCGTGCGGCGCAGAAAATCGCGTCCGATCTTGTCGCGCATCGCACGCCAGCGCGAACTGACGATGCGCCGGGCCAACGACAGTGGCGTGTCGTTGACCTTGAGATAGCGCGGCGGCGCATCGGCCGCGCGCCGGTCCGGAACGCGGGTGGCATGCGGCAGACCGTCTTTTTCGGTCGGCGGTCCGCGCCGGTCGGGCTTGTCATAATCGGGCATCCGTCAAATATAGCCCGATGTGCCCGTCGCACGATTCAAAGATGTAACAAAAAGGTTCCAGTGCAGCGTCACAGGGGAAACGACAGCAGCCTTTTGAGCGTGGCGACGATGTGGCGGTCGGCAACCGGTTTGTCGAGGATGCCGCGCACCCCCGCCGCCTTGGCCCGCTGGCTGTGATAGTGAAAGGCGCCGCCCACCAGCAGCACAATGGCGATGCGCTCGCCGCTGCGCTGGGTCTTGATGGCGCCGGCCAGGCCGTACGGATCGATCCCGGGCGTCGAGGTATTGATGAACACCACCGACACCGGCGTTTCCTCGCACAGCCGCACGGCGGTGGCGGCAGTATCGGTCCACTCGACGGCGATCGACTCGCCGATCAGCGTGGCCATGTGGTCGCGCAGCGCCCCGCTCTTGTCGATGATCAGCACGGCGCCCTTGATGGGCGCCTTGCGCCGCCTGGCGTACTCGTCCGGATCGGTGATGTCCAGGTCCAGCCGCGGCTGGCGCCGCCGCTCGGTGATGAAAGGCAGGCCGCGCGCGGTCAACTGCGCCTGCGCCTCGGCCCGGCGCTGCAGCAGCTCGCCCAGCACGGCGAACAGGCGCGGCAACTCGAGCGGGCGCGCCAGGCGCGGATACGGAAAATCGAGCACCGCATCGCCCACCACCAGCGCCGGTTCGAGCGCGGTGGGCGGCATGGCCATCAGGCGCGCCAGCGCCTTGATGTCGTCGCCGTTGGCGATCGTCAGGTCGGGGTCTTGCAAACTGTCTTCAAGCAGGCAAAAATAGCCCGGCCCGTCGACCGGCGCCTTGGCCAGGATATTGGCCAGGCGTGGTCTTTCCTCCGGGCAGAACCCGGTCAGGCGTATGGCAAAAGGGTATTTATGCATACATTTATGGCAACCCGGGGAAGAATTCACACGTCCGACACACTGTGCGTACGAATCTAACCACAATTGGCAGCGCTGGCAAGCAGTGATTCTCGCCGAATCTTCTTACTTTGCCGTCCGACAAGATAGAATGCGCAGGCATCCGCATAAAGAATTTTGACATGGCCACCAAAAAACCCGTATCCGACTACAGCGAATCATCCATCCGCGTTCTCAAGGGCCTCGAACCCGTAAAACAGCGTCCGGGCATGTACACCCGCACCGAGAATCCGCTTCACATCATCCAGGAAGTGATCGACAACGCCTCCGACGAAGCACTGGGAGGGCACTGCAAGAACATCGGCGTGACGCTCAACCCCGACGGTTCGATCACGGTGGAGGACGACGGCCGCGGCATCCCGGTCGGCCTGCACCCTGAAGAAAACGTGCCGACGGTGGAAATCGTCTTCACGCGATTGCACGCGGGCGGCAAGTTCGACAAGGGTTCGGGCGGCGCGTATGCGTTTTCGGGCGGCTTGCACGGCGTTGGCGTCTCGGTCACCAATGCGCTTTCCACGCGCCTGGAGATCACGGTCTGGCGCAAGGAAGAAAACGGCAACGGCATGCACAAGATGGCGTTCGCGCACGGCGACGTGATCGAACCGCTGGTCTCGGTGCCCGCCCCGCGCGACGGCAAAAAGAGCGGCACGCGCGTGACCGCCTGGCCCGATCCCAAGTATTTTGATTCGCCCGCCATCTCGCAGCCCGAGTTGCAGCGCCTGCTGCGCTCCAAGGCCGTGCTGCTGCCGGGCGTGACGGTCACGCTCACCAACGGCAAGACCGGCGACGTCACCACCTGGAAGTACGAAGAAGGCTTGCGCGGCTACCTGAACGAAATGCTGGCGCAAAGTTCGAGCGGCGAAACCCTGATCCCGGTGTTCGAAGGCGCCCAGTACTCGAACGGCGAAACCGACGGCTTTGCCGAAGGCGAAGGCGCGGCCTGGGTCGTGGCCTGGACCGAAGAAGGCGGCGTGGTGCGCGAGTCCTATGTCAACCTGATCCCGACCTCCAACGGCGGCACCCACGAATCGGGCCTGCGCGACGGCTTGTTTGGCGCCGTGAAAAGCTTCGTCGAGATGCACTCGCTGCTGCCAAAAGGCGTCAAGCTGCTGCCCGAAGACGTGTTTGCGCGCGTCTCGTTCGTGCTCTCGGCCAAGGTGCTCGACCCGCAGTTCCAGGGCCAGATCAAGGAGCGCCTGAACTCGCGCGACGCGGTGCGCCTGGTGTCGAGCTTTACCAAGCCGCCGCTCGAACTGTGGCTGAACCAGCACG
The DNA here is from genome assembly GCF_049897805.1 of Massilia sp. TWP1-3-3. Lineage (NCBI taxonomy): Bacteria > Pseudomonadati > Pseudomonadota > Betaproteobacteria > Burkholderiales > Oxalobacteraceae > Massilia > Massilia sp. TWP1-3-3. The sequence continues at coordinate 218,345 of NZ_JAFCWX010000008.1, read as the reverse complement.
TCGAATACGGCAAAAAGCTCGCTGACCTGGTCATCAAGCAGGCTCAGTCGCGCCTGCGCTCGCTGCAAAAGGTCGAGAAGAAAAAATCGTCGGGCGTGGCCGTTTTACCGGGCAAGCTGACCGATTGCGAATCGACCGACATTGCGCGCAACGAGATCTTCCTGGTCGAGGGCGACTCGGCGGGCGGCTCGGCCAAGATGGGGCGCGACAAGGAATTTCAGGCCATCCTGCCGTTGCGCGGCAAGGTGCTCAATTCATGGGAGACCGACCGCGACCGCCTGTTTGCCAACAACGAGATCCACGACATTGCGGTCGCCATTGGCGTGGACCCGCACAGCCACGGCGACGCACCTGATTTGTCCGGTCTTCGCTACGGCAAAATCTGCATCCTGTCGGACGCCGACGTCGACGGCTCGCACATCCAGGTACTGCTGCTCACGCTCTTTTTCAAGCACTTCCCTGCCCTGTTCACGAACGGGAACATCTGCATCGCGCGCCCGCCCCTGTACCGGGTTGACGCACCGGCGCGCGGCAAAAAGCCGATCCAGAAGCTGTATGCGCTCGACGCCGGCGAACTGCTGGCGATCGAAGACAAGCTGTCCAAGGACGGTTTGAAGGCAGGCGCGTGGAGCATCTCGCGCTTCAAGGGCCTGGGCGAGATGAACGCCGAACAGCTGTGGGAAACCACGATGAACCCGGACACGCGGCGCCTGCTGCCTGTGAAGCTGGGCGACTTCAGCCACGGCGACTCGTCGGCGCGCTTTAATATGTTGATGGGCAAGGGCGAGGCCGCAGCACGCCGCGCGTGGATCGAAGAGCACGGCAACGAAACGGAAGCGGATATCTGAGATGATCATCGGGATCGACCTTGGCACCACCAACAGCCTGGTAGCAGTCTGGCGCGACGGGAAGGCGAACATCATTCCCAACGCCCTGGGCCAGAACCTGACGCCCTCGTGCGTGGGCATGGACGACGACGGCACGGTGCTGATCGGCGAAGCGGCGCGCGCGCGCCTGCAGACCCACCCGCACCTGACGGCGGCCCTGTTCAAGCGCTACATGGGCAGCGAGCGCCAGACGCAGCTTGGCAAGCAGAGCTTCCGTCCGGAAGAACTGTCGTCGATGGTGCTGCGCTCGCTCAAGGAAGATGCCGAGGCCTTCCTCGGCCACAAGGTCACCGAAGCCATCATCACGGTGCCGGCGTATTTCAGCGACGCGCAGCGCAAGGCCACCCGCGTGGCCGGCCAGCTGGCAGGGCTGAAAGTCGAGCGCCTGCTCAACGAGCCGACCGCCGCGGCGCTTGCCTACGGCATCCAGGATACCCAGCGCGAGACCAAGTTTTTGGTGTTCGACCTGGGCGGGGGCACCTTCGACGTGTCGATCCTCGAACTGTTCGAAGGCGTGATGGAAGTGCGCGCCTCGGCCGGCGACAATTTTTTGGGCGGCGAAGACTTCGTCACCCTGATGTTCGACACTTTTTTCATCAAGAGTGGCCTGGACAAGGCACTCGGCGGCCAACCGCTCAGTCCCAGCCAGCGCCAGCGCCTGCGCGACGAGGCCGAACGCGTCAAGCGCGCGCTGTCGGAGGCCGCCACGGCGAAGATGACGTTCCACTACAACGGCACAGAATACAGCTGGGAGCTGAGCGAAGACGCGCTGGCGCAACTGTGCGAGCCGCTGATGCAGCGCCTGCGCACGCCGGTGGAGCGCGCGCTGCGCGACGCCACCATCAAGGCGTCCGAGCTCGATTCCGTGGTGCTGGCCGGCGGCGCCACGCGCATGCCGCTGGTGCGCAAACTGGCATCGCGCATGTTTGGCCGTTTCCCGATGATCCATCTCGATCCCGACGAAGCCATTGCCCTGGGCGCGGCCGTGCAGGCGGGCCTGAAAATGCGCGACGCGGCGCTCGACGAAGTGGTGATGACGGACGTGGCGCCGTATTCGCTGGGGATCGGCATTGCGCGTCAGGTCGGTCCCAACAACTATGAGGGCGGCCACTTCCTGCCCATCATCGAGCGCAATTCGACGGTGCCGGTGTCGCGCGTGGAGAACATCACCACCATCAACGACTACCAGAAGGAGCTGATGGTCAAGGTGTACCAGGGCGAGTCAAGGCGCGTTTCCGACAATATCTACCTGGGTACATTAACGTTTCCGATCGACGCGAAGAAAGCGGGCGAAGTGAGCGCCGACGTGCGCTTTACTTACGACGTGAGCGGCGTGCTGGAAGCGGAAATCACTGTGCTGCCCTCGCAGGAAAAGCACAAGCTGGTGATCACCGAAAACGCCGGCGTGATGACGCCCGCGCAGATCGAGCAGCGCCTGGTCGAACTGTCCGAACTGAAGATCCATCCGCGCGACCGGATTGAAAACCGCACGCTGGTGGCCCAGGCCGACCGTCTGTACGAACAGCTGCTCGGCCAGGACCGCGAATTTCTGGCCCAGCATATCGCCGCCTTCCAGGCCGTGCTCGACAAGCAGGAGCCGATCGCCACGCGCCGCGCGCGCGAGGTGCTCGAGCAGGTGATGCGCCAGCTCGAAGGCGGTATTTTCCTGTGAATGTGTGGACCATCCTGAGGACGAAGGCGACCGGCGACGAGCGCGAGATCAAGCGCGCGTGCGCCAGGAGGTTGAAAGTCACGCGTCCCGAGGAAAATCCCGAGGCGTTCCAGGAGCTGCGCGCAGCATACGATGCGGCGCTGCGGATGGGTGCCGGGCCGGTCGATGCAGCAAGCGGCCCGGCGCCGCAGATCTGGAATGACTTCGTGCTGCAGGAACCCGGCCAGGTGACGCAAGGACACAAGGCATTCTGCGACGGCGGTCCGCTGTTGAACTTGCTGGTTGCGGCCTGCGCCTTCCTGGCCCCTGCGCCTTTTGAAAGCGGGATCGCGCCGTGAATATCTGGTCCATTCTCGGGATAAAGGCCACCAGCGATGAACGCGCGATCAAACGCGCGTACGCCGCCAGGCTGAAAATTACCCGCCCCGAAGACGACCAGCAGGCGTTCCAGGCGTTGCGCGAGGCTTACGAGTCCGCCCTGCGGCTCGCAAGGCAAGCGGCGCTGGCCGACGAAGATGAGGACGAAGCTACTGAAGTTCCGGTGTACACCGCAGCCTACCAGCGCGGCCAGGAGGATGCGACCGAACCGGAAGCGCAAATCTATACCGCCGCCTACGAATTCGAACCGGCGTCCAGCTTGGCGGTGGATCCCATGATCGAAGCGCGCCGCGTATGGGTCGCTTTCCTGACCGACGTCCACGTAGAGCCGGGCCAGGCCCTGCGGCGGCTTGAAGTCGATGGCGAACTGCTCAACTTCGACGTGCGCCACTGCTTCGAGCTGTGCGCCGTCCAGTACTGTGCCGCAGAAGGATGCGCCGATGAATTGCGCGTGGCGCTGGCAGAGTACTTTCGATGGGAAGAGGACTGCATCCTGGTCTCGCGCGACATGCCAGAAGAGACAGGCGCCATGCTGTCATGGTTGCGCGCCTACCGCTCGCTCATGTATTTCCGCGCGCAGGCGGGCGAGGACGAAGCGGTTCGCGTATTGCTTGACGGCGAAGGCAAGAACAAGTTCCTGCGACTGTGCGATAAGGCGTTCACCGTCAGAATGCGCGAACTGGCAGCCTCGATCCGTTGGGGGCACGCCGACATGCTGCACTTTCACCTCGATGGCGACATCTTCGAAGCGTGGGAAGCAGCCGCCGAACGCAAGCGCTATTTTATTGGCACTGCGTTTGGCTCATTCCTGACCGGAATGGGATTGTGGTTGATCGCGGTTTTCACGCTGCTCAATATTAATACAGTAACGCCTGAAGGGCAGACCGTCACCCTGCTGAAAGACTACGGTCTGCCGGCCTTCATCGTGGCCCATTCCATCTCCTTTATCGGCATTGGCTATCTGGTGTTCAAGGGACGCGATTACGCGGCGGCCCTGGGGAACTGGCTCGCGAAGATGGTGCATGACGTGCGCTTTCGACCGGGCGCACAATTTGGCTGGATGGGCGTGTTTGCGATTGCGTCGCTGTGCCTGTTCATCCCGAACCTGTCGAAGCTGGCCTCACTGTGCCTTTTTGCGGTGATGCTCGGTTGCGCCCTCGCCGCCACGTTTGCAAATTCAGCAGTAATGTCGCGCCGAGGGCTCGCTATTGCAGCTGTCGTCGGCGTCGTCGTCAGCCTGAGCATGGGTTACAGCAGTCATGGTGTCAACGGCATGTTGACATACATGCTGGCCGCATACTGCTTCTTCTTGCTGCTTAATCGCGGCGGGGCCGACCTGGCCGACTGGCTGGGCGTGCCGGACAGCTGGATCATCGTTGGCCGCGTTACCTGGCTCGCGGGCGTCGCCGCATTGACCGGCTACGCCGGCAGGGTGCAAGTCGATGCCGAGTACCCGCAGGGAATGTGGATCTGGCTGCTCGCCGGGATGCTGCTGTCACGGCCGACGATCCAGCATTTTTACGCCGTCATTGCAGCCTACGTCGTGCGCGCTCTTCTGTTCAATGTTTTCGGGGCGGCGTCGAGCCTCGCCAGCCAGCCCGTGGCCAGCCTCACCCTTGGCCTGATCTTTATCGCTACTTTCATGAGCGTGAACATGGTTCGCGCAAAAACCAATCAACATCAATTTTCATAAGCACCATGCCTAACCAAACCGATCTCTTTGAAGCACCTCCACCGCCGCCGGGCGACGACGACGCCGAAACGCTGACGCTGTCCACCTTCGCCGAACGCGCCTACCTCGACTACGCCGTCTCGGTCGTCAAGGGCCGCGCGCTGCCGGACGTGGCGGACGGCCAGAAGCCGGTCCAGCGCCGCATCCTGTACCGCATGAACGAACTGCGCCTCTCGGCCACGGCCAAGCCGAGCAAATCGGCCGCCGTGGTCGGCGACGTGATGGGTAAATTGCACCCGCACGGCGACCAGTCGATTTATGACGCCATGGTACGCATGGCGCAGGAGTTTTCGCTGCGCTACCCGCTGATCGACGGCCAGGGCAATTTCGGCTCGCGCGACGGCGACGGCGCTGCGGCGATGCGCTACACGGAAGCACGTCTGAGCCCTATCGCGGCGCTGCTGCTCGATGAAATCGACCAGGGCACGGTCGACTTCCAGCCCAACTACGACGGCGAACACAAGGAACCGAAGACGCTGCCGGCCCGCCTGCCAATGGTGCTGCTCAATGGCGCCTCGGGCATCGCGGTTGGTCTGGCGACGGAAATCCCGTCGCACAACCTGACCGAGGTGGCGCAGGCCGCGGTGGCGATGATCCGCAACCCGAAAATCACGCACACCGAACTGATGGCGCTGGTGCCCGGCCCGGACTTCCCGGGCGGCGGGCAGATCATCACGCCGCCGGCGCAGATCGCCGAGATGTACGCCACCGGGCGCGGCTCGATGAAGGTACGCGCGCGCTGGAAGATCGAAGAGCTGGCGCGCGGGCAGTGGCAGGCCGTGGTGTCGGAACTGCCGCCGGGGACGTCGTCGCAAAAGGTGCTCGAGGAAATCGAGGAGCTGACCAATCCGAAAATCAGGATGGGCAAAAAAGCACTCTCGCCGGAACAGCTCACGCTCAAGCAGCTGATCCTCGGTTCGCTCGACACGATCCGCGACGAATCGGGCCGCGCCGCACCGGTGCGCTTGGTGTTCGAGCCGAAGTCGAAGAACCAGGACCAGACCGAATTCATGCAGATGCTGCTGGCGCATACGTCGCTGGAGTCGTCGAACTCGATCAACCTGGTCATGATCGGCGGCGACGGCCGTCCGCGCCAAAAAGGGCTGACCGACATCTTGCAGGAATGGATCGACTTCCGCTTTGTGACGGTGCGCCGGCGCACCGAGCACAGGCTGGGCAAGGTCAATGATCGCATCCACATTCTGGAGGGGCGCGAGGCGGTCCTGCTCAATATCGATGAAGTGATCCGCATCATCCGCAATTCTGACGAGCCGAAAGCGGCCCTGATTGCAGAATTCAGGCTGTCGGACATCCAGGCCGAAGATATTCTCGAATTGCGCCTGCGCCAGCTCGCGCGCCTGGAACACATCAAAATTCAGCAGGAACTGGCCGCACTGCGCAAGGACAAGGCATCGCTGCAGGATATCCTCGACAACCCGGCAACGATGAAACGCCTGATCATCAAGGAGATCGAGGCCGACGCCAAGCAGTACGGCGACACGCGCCGCACGCTGATCGAGGAAGCGCAGCGCGCCAGCACCGAACAGAAAATCATCGACGAACCGGTCACGGTCATCATTTCCGAAAAAGGCTGGGTGCGCGCGCGTACCGGCATCGGCCACGATATCGCGCAATTCACCTTCAAGGCGGGCGACTCGCTGTACGGCGCCTTCGAATGCCGCACCGTTGACACCCTGCTCGGCTTTGGCGACAACGGCAAGGTCTATTCCGTGCCCGTGGCGGCCCTGCCGGGCGCGCGCGGCGACGGCGTGCCGGTGACGACGCTGGTCGATCTGTCGGGCGGCGTGCGCATCCTGCACTACTTTGCGGGGAGCGCCGCGACCAACCTGTTGCTGTCGTCTTCGAGCGGCTACGGTTTCGCGGCCAAGGCTGGCGACATGGTCAGCCGACTACGGGGCGGCAAAGCTTTCATGACACTCGACGAAGGCGGCGCGCCACTGCCGCCGCAGGTCGTGGCGGCCAATGCCAGTGCCGTGGCGTGCCTGTCCGAAAAGGGTCGGCTGCTGGTGTTCGGCATGGATGAACTCAAGACGCTGACCAATGGCGGGCGCGGCGTCACGCTGATGGAACTGGAGCCGAAGGAAAAGCTGATATCGGTGCAGCCGATCAGCCAAAAGGGCGTGACCGTGCACGGCACCTGGGCCGGCAACAAGCCGCGCGACGTGGACTTGTCCGCTTCAGGGCTGGCGGTCCACTTTGGCAAGCGCGCGCGCAAGGGCAAGGCGCTGGTGGCCAAGATCAAGTGCATCACGCTCAAACCGATCGTATAGTGACGGCAAACGTAGGGCGGAAAAGCGAGAGCGCATTCCGCCGATGCATGCGTTAATGGGTCGCACGCACTGGCGGAATGCGCTTGCGCTTTTCCGCCCTACGGGAAGCGGCATCTCATGGCTTGATCAGACTTGATCAGCCAACAAAAAACGGAGCCCGCAGGCTCCGTTTTTCTTTACTGCTGAACCAATATTACTTGGTTGCGGCTTTTTTTACGTCAGCTTTGGCTTCCGCTTTGACTTCTGCAGTCTTGGCAGCAGCAACAGCCTTGTCGGCGCCAGCTTCAACAGCAACTTTCTCTGCTTTTGCATCAGCTTTGATCATCTTCTTTTCAGCCTTCAAGTTGGCGGAAGCAACTTTCTTCTCGCCCTTGGCTTCTGCTTTCATTTTGTCTTCTGGGTCTGCCTTGGCGACATGTTCCACTGCGTCGGCGTGAGCTTCAACAGCTTTCGCTTTGGCTTTGACTTTCTTTTCGTGGGCTTTAGCATGAGCTTTGGTGACTTTGGTGTCAGCCTTGGCGTCGACTTTGGCTTCTTTCATCTCTGCCTTGGCGATGTCCTTGTCACCTTCGGCAACTGCTTTAACAACAGCCGACGATGCTGGCGTAGCAGCAGTAGCCTTGGCGGTCACTGCAGGAGTTTGTGCAAAAACCGACGTAGCAAACAAACCGGCGATCAGGGTAGCGAGTAATTTATTCATGTTTAGGTGCCTTTAACTATATGGTGGAAATTCGTGAGCGTTTCGGAGCGAAGTTCCCGCTCATCTAGCGTCCTCAACTGTATGTTTCGTCAAGTAACGGATCCAGAATATGGTTTATAGACAACAGGGTCTGTGCGCCACCGCACGCACTTTATGGGTACTCAAAGGCAATATCAAGACGAGGAAAAATGCGACCCCATCAACAGACCTCCGGTACCTGCGGGCACTACGCCTATTTCCCGCTGTAGAGATCGATGATCGTTTCAATGCCGTCGTTACAGACGTTACAGAATCTTTCACTTCGGTCAAACATAATGCATTGCATCTCAGAACGATAAAAGCCTTTCGCCTCGTAATTGGCGCCTTCGAAAGCGCCCACGGTGCGCCGCTGCGGAGCCTGTGAAAACAATTTGCCCGTAAACGCCAAGTCTTCGCGAAACAAGGCGTTCATGTCCGACTCCGGCCGATTGGCGGCGCGCAGCGCGGCGCGGCGCTTCTGGTAAGCGCGCGAATGCTCCTCGTATTCGGCCTTGGGCCAGGGCGTCGGCAAGGGCGTCCCGGCCAGGACATGGCGCTTCCATTTAAGCGCGGCCGGGTCGCGCAGCGCCGTCACATTCGGCTCCCACGGCTCCATGCGCTTGTCCGACGGCGCGTACGCCACCGGCGAAGTGTAGTACTCGTCGGCCAGGCCGGCGAAGTGGTGGCCGAATTCGTGCACGAACAAGTAATTGGCCCAGTCGTTGCTGGCCGCAGCGGTGCTGAACTGGCCGAAGATGCCGCCGCCCCCGTAAGTGTCGTTGTTGACCAAAATTTCAATGAACTCGTAGGGCGCGTGCTGGGCGATCTCGCGCAGGGCGCGGTTGTCGAGCGTAAGCACATAGCGCTCGCTGCCGAAAATGTCGTAGCGCGTGCCCAGGGCCGACGCATGGTGCACGCCGGTCGACGGGCGCGAAACGCCCGGCTCCTGGGTTGGTACGGCCAGGCCCCAGACATTGAAGTCTGCAGCGCGCTCCTTGAACGGCGAGACGGTGAACAAATGGTCGGCCAGGCGTTTTGCATCGGCTTCGAATTTTTTCATGTCGGCGGCGGTGTAGCCGTCGCCAATGACGAGCAGGTCGACCTTGTCGGGCGAGGCGCCGTTGACCCGGATCGGGATCGGCCAGGCGGGGGCAGGTTGCTGCTTGCGCACCACGTCCGGCGCATCGGTGTCGAGCTCCACGCTCCACGCCACCGAGAACTGATTGCGTTCATCGCGTTTCAGTACGCGCACGCGCACCGGAGCGGCCGGCTTGGGGAAGCGCACCGATTCCTGGAATGAGCGGCTGGCCTTGGTCGCTTGATCGGTAGTGCGCCATTCGCCGAAGATGGTGGAAAAGCCGCGCGAATAGAGCAAGTCGCCGGTTTTGGCGTCGACCACTTCGACCCGGTTCTGGCCACGGTCGGTGTTGTCGAGCCCTTGCGCCAGGCTGCCGGGCCACGGCAGCGGTTCGACGACGACGCGTTCGAGGGCGTACTGGTCGGACAGGGCATTGCCGCTGTGGGTGTAGTCGACGCGGATCGTGGCTGGTTGGGCGGCGTGCGCGGTGGCGGCGGCCAGCGCCAGCATGGCGGCGCAAAAACGCAGGATATGGAGCGGGGACAGGGGCATGGCGGGTCCTTGCGGGAGGGTGATTGTTGCTCCCATTGTAAGGCGCGTGTGAGGATCATCAATATATTGAGTTACACCCGGAACACCCGCCACATCGTCCTCGCGCACGCGGGGACGATGTGGCGGAAGCGCGGGGCACTTGGCGGCCCCCGCACAACGCCGATGTTACCTGTATTGGTAAAACGGCTGCTGAATCTTGATCGGCTTGACGTCCAGCCGAATGTCATACACCGAATACGCATCGGCCACCGTGGATGCATACCCCACGCTGTCGTTGATCCGGCTCAGCTTGAACTCGAAGCCCAGGTCCGCCTGCAAGTCGCGCGGGCTGCCAAAGGCAATGCCGATGGCGTCCGGCTGGTCGCTGTCAAGCAGCTTGGTCATCAGGTCGACAATGGTGGTGTGCCCCAGCACATCGGCCGTAAACAACGGCCCCTTGTAGTACGGATTGGCCGGATCGAATTTACCGCCAAGCTTGTCCGCGCCTGGTGTAAAAACGTGGCTGGCAATGTTGAAGCGGTCGCCATTGTCAAGATAGCTCAAACGCGCGTTGCTGACATTGAAAGGACCCGGCACGCTGCTCGCATGGCGCAGGTCGATCAGCAGCGCCCCCTTGTAACCCAGCACTTCCACGTCGCGGTTGGGATGGATGATCATGGCGGTATTTTCGTCGATCCCCAGCCCGGTCTTGTAACCCTTGGCCAGCATCACCGGCAGCATGCGCGCGAAGCGCCCGCGCACCAGCAGGTGCTGGTCGACGAACACGTCGTCGCCAATGAAGCCGATCCCCGGCGCCATCTCCATGCCGTCGGCCACGCCGCGCTTGAGCGTGGTCAGCACCGAGCTGACGTTGTAGAACATGGTCTTGCTCATGATCGCCGCGCCGGCGCTGGTTCCGGCGATTACGCCGCCGCGCCGGTACAGCTGCCACAGGGCGTCGAGCATCAGCGTGCTGCTGCCGTCCGGTTTGCGCAGCGCTTCGGTGATGCGGGCCTGGTCGCCGCCGACGAAATACGCGCCCGCCGCGGAACTGACCTGCGCCGCAAGCGCCGCATCATTGGCCAGCGCGCGGTAATCGGTATTGGGAAGCTTGACAGCGATCGGCACCACAAAGGCGTCGGCGCCGTAGAAATTGAGGCGCGCCACATCGAGCCTGGCGGCGCGTTCAGGATTGGCCGAGGCCGAGCCGAAGACGGCAATGCGCGCGCCCTTGCCGCCGGCCAGTTCGACGATCCGTTCCCAGACCGGTTCGTTCTCGCCGCGCAGGCCACCGCCAATGATCACCAGCGTGCCTTTCGGCGCCACCGCCGCCCCGGCCGGCGCCTTGGCCTCGGCCGGGCTACTTGCCTTGACCTGGTCCTGCGCCTTGATCTCCGGCTGCACCGGCGCGGCGGCCGGCGCCGGCGCCGGAACCGCTACCTGCGCCCCCGCCACGCCGGCCAGAGCGGCCAGCACCAGCGCCACTAATACACTCTGTGCAGATTGGCGGGCCATTTTCAACATCGGTGTTTCTCTCTATTTGAATGAGTAATTCACGCTCGCAAACGCACTGCGGCCGCGCGGGTCGGTATAGGTAGGATCATAACCGGCCAGGAAATAATATGCTTGATTAGAATACGGCGGAGCCGTGTCAAGCACGTTGAGCACGCCCGCCCGCAGCTTGACCGCGCCGCTCAAAGCGTAGCTGGCGCTCAGGTCCCACAGCGAATACGCCTTGACCCTGCGCGCCGCTAGCAGCGCATTGCTGGACGGGTCGTAGGTCGTGTTCTGGTCGCGGTACGACGACGAATACTGGTTCGCCAGCGTCGCGCTCAAGGGGCCGCGGTCGAAGCCAAAACTGATCCGGTGGCGCCATTTCTGGATCACCTGGTCATTGAGGAACACGCCAAGGTTGCTGCGGTCCGCTTCGAGCGGCCCGAACTGGCGGTCGTATTTTAGCACCAGGGTACCGCTCAGGTTAACGCTGAAGCGGCCCATCGGCGCCGGTGCGCTCTTGTAATCGACGCCGACATCGACGCCGGAGGTTTTCAGGCGGCCCTGGTTTTCCTTCTGCAGCAAGATGTTGGTAATGAAGCCATCAGCATCGCGCACGATGTACTTGGCGTTGTATTTTGCGGGGCTGTCGACGATGACCTGCTCGCCAAGGGTGCTGATCACATCCCTTTTTTCGATATTCCAGTAGTCGAGCGACAGGTTCAACTGGCGGGTAGCGTCCCACATCGCGCCCAGCGCGAACTGGCGCGACGTTTCAGGCTTCAAATCCGGATTCGAGCGGCGCTCCACTGGCCACTGGTCGGTGCAGCCGTCAATCTTGTCCAGGCCCGTGCTCACGCACTGCGGGTCGGTCAGGAAGCTCGCTGCGGTGCCATAGGTGGTGGGCCGGTTCAGGTCAGCGAGCGACGGTGCGCGAAAGCCCGTGTTGGCCGAGGCGCGCAGCAGTACCGTTTTGGAGGGCTGCCAGCGGATGCCGATTTTCGGGTTGGTGGTGGAACCGACCTGGCTGTAGTCGTCGTGGCGCAGCGCCAGTTGAATTTCGAGCGCGCGGGTCAATGGCACGTTCAGCTCGGCGAACACGGAATACACCTTGCGGCTGTCGTCGGTCGGCGTCAGATCGGCCGAGCCGGTGCTGCGGTCGCCCGCGATATTGTTCGACAATAGCAGCGGCGACGGCGTGAACGTGGTGTTCTCGCGCCGCGCTTCGCCGCCGATGGCAATGGCCATGTCGCCGCCTTCGAGCGCCATCAGCGACTTTGACACCTTGCCGTCGATGGCGCTCGAGACGCCCTTCGACTTGCGCGCGTCGTCATTGATCTTGATGCTGTTGATCAGGTCGCGGCCGGTCTGGCCGGAAGGCCCGAACGGGTTGATCAAGCCCGAACGCACGCCGGCGTCGAACTGGTCGAACAGCACGTAGCCGTCCACATAGCTGTCGGTGGCGCGGTTCTCGGCCCGGCTCACGCCCAGGTCGTAGTCCCAGCCGCCAAGCACGCCCGAGGCGCCCAGCACCAGGCGCTGCGCGCGGCTGGTCACTTCATTGGTGCGGTTGCCCGCTTCTTCCATGCGGTAGCGAATCCCGCTGACGGTGGCCGGCAGGCCGGGCGCGCCGAGCGCCGTGGCGTAGGCAGGCGGCAGCCGGTTGACGGCCAGGTTGCGGATGCGGATCGGGTTGGAACTGAGCACGTAGCGGCTGTTCGCCTGCGACTGCACCACTTCGGCGAATACCTGGTGATCCGGCGCGACCTGGAACGTGGCGCGGCCGATGAAGCCGATCTTGCGCGACTCAGGATACAGCTCGGTGTCCTGCATGTAGTCGTAGCTGCAGCCAAGCGGGCCGCCCGGGCCCTGCGGCGCGTACACGCTGGCCGGGCCATTGCAGGTTCGCGCGCTCGGATTGACGCGGTTGCGGGTGCTGCCCGCCGGCAGGGCGCCGGACGCGATCAGTGCATTGCGCTGGGCGCCGGAAACGTCGACGTTGGCCGGATAGGTGTTACTGGACATGAGCGCCGGCAGCGTGGTTGCCAATGGGCGTTCGGCGATAAAACCGCGCTGGGTCGAGCGCAGCGGATCGAGCTGCTGCACGTCGAGCACGCCGAAGACATTGAAGCGGTCTTTGGACAGGTCGCCCTTGCCGCCGCTGATGCTGGCGGTGCGCTTGCCGGCGCCGCCGTGCTGGGTGGCGGCAGCCGACGCGTTCAGGTCCACGCCCTGGTAGTCCTTGCGGGTGATGAAGTTGATCACCCCGCCGATGGCGTCGGTCCCGTAGATGGCCGAGGCGCCATCCTTGAGGATCTCGACGCGCTGGATCGCGCCGGCCGGGATGTTGTTCAAGTCAACGCCGGCATTGTCGCCGGGCGAGGCAAAGTTGGCCAGGCGCCGGCCGTTGAGCAGCACCAGCGTGGACGACACGCCCAGGCCGCGCAGGTTGGCGCCGTTAAAGCCGCGCTGGCCGGAGGTGCCGTCGGTGATACTGGCGCCGTCCGACAGCGGCGCGGTGTTGGCGCTGACGTTTTTCAGCAGTTCGGCGGCGGTGGTGACGCCGCTTTTTTCAATGTCTTCGCGCCGGATCGTCTGCACCGGCAGCGCGGTCTCGCTGGCCAGGCGCTTGATCGAGGAACCGGTAATTTCGACCCGCTGCACCTTGGCCGCCTCCTCCTGCGCCAGCACGTCGTGCGAGAACAAACCAAATGCGGCGGCCAATGCAGCGGCCAGAGCAGTCCGGGCGGGCTGCTTTTTATAGTGCTGGGTCATGTCGTTACTCCTGAGGGGTTTTTATGGTCTTCTTGGTGCGAACGGGGGGCCGGCGGCGGACGCCACCGGTACTGCTGTTGAAATCTGCATCGGCGCCCTGCAGCCAGGCCGCAATGGCATCGGTCAGGCGCGCGGCTTTGGCGACGTTGTCCTGGTTGGAGACCATCAGCGTAACGACCAGCGCTTCGATCACGGCGATGGCCGCGCTCGCGCTGCTGGGTAGCACCGGATGGGTGCTCTGGGCGTACAGCACGTGGTTGGCTACCTTGGCCAGCGCCGACGCCGGCGAGTCGGTGATCGATACCACGCAGGCGTCGCGCTGGCGGGCGAATTCGGCCAGCCGGATCACGTCGCGCGAGTAGCGCGGAAACGAGATCACGACCAGCGCGTCGTGGGCGGTGATGTTGGCCAGGTGGCCGGCGGCGACTTCGGTGCCGCCCTGCCCCGCCACTTCGATCACTTGCTGGCAAAACGGCTGCAGGTGCAGCGCCAGCATGGCGGCCAGTTGCGACGACAGGCCAAAGCCGAGCACATACACGGCGCGCGCACGGGTCAGTACCGTGACGATTTTTTCCAGTGCGGCCAAGTCGAGCGCCTGGCTGCACGCCTTGACGTTGGCGCTGGCGTATTCCAGGCTTTCGAGCGCCGGTGCGGTGGCGCCGGGCCGGCGCGCGATATTGTTGCGCAGCTTGTCGACCGGCTGCAGCACCGACTGCAGCGTGGCGGCGACCTCGTTGCGCATCGCCGCGTAATTCTTGAAGCCGATGTCGCGCGCAAAGCGGCTGATGGTGGCGGCCGACACTTGGCAGCTTTCGGCCAGCTCCTCGATGCCGACCGCCGTCACGCGCACCTGGTTGCGCAGCAGGTAGTCGGCAATGGCGCGGTTCGAGGCCGAACCCTCGGAGAGCACCTTGAGCAGCGTGACGCCGAGCGAAGATTCTGCAAAACCGATCTCGGGCGAGGCATAATCGCGGGGACTGGCAATCTGGGTCGACTTCATGGATGGTCCTGTGCGCTGGTTTGAAAAAAAACCTGTAAGAGTCTTTTTCATGAATATTTTCAAGATGACATTGACTGTACCGCCATAAAAAATAAAACTCAACTTCTTTTTGAAAATATTCTTGCATTTATTTACGACATGAAAAAAATGAGACATAATCGATTCATGCCACCTTGTCGGCCAACCGCAGCAACTCCTACCTGATCATGCAATCACACACACACGCGATATCACCGCCGGGCAGCAGCATGTCCAGCCAGCTCACCAGCTTTCACTACGGCGCACCGGGCGCCGGCAAGAAGGTCTACATCCAGGCCGCGCTGCACGCCGATGAAGTGCCCGGCATGCTGGTGGCGCAGTTTTTGCGCACCGAACTGGCCGCGCTCGAAGCTGCGGGCAGCATCAAGGGCGAGATCATCCTGGTCCCGGCCGCCAATCCGCTCGGCCTGGCGCAGGCCATCCACGGAGCGCCGTTCGGCCGCTTTGACCTGAGCACCGGCACCAACTTCAACCGCGCCTACAAACACGTGGCCGACGACTTGAAGCAGTCGCTGGCGGGCAGCCTGGGGCAAGATGCCGCGGCCAACGTGGCACTGATCCGCGCGCACGCGCGCCAGTCGGTGGCCAGCTGGACACCGGCCACCGACGCCGAAACGCTCAAGAAAACGCTGCTGGGCATGGCGATCGATGCCGACATCGTGCTCGACCTGCATTGCGATAACGAGGCCGTGCTGCATATCTACGCCGGCACTCCGCTGGCGCAGGCTGCCGCGCCGCTGTCAGCCTACCTGGGCGCGCACGCGCTGCTGCTGGCGCTGGCGGCGGGCGAGGAACCGTTCGACGAAGCCTGCAGCCGCCTGTGGTGGGACTTGCCGGCGCACTTCGGCCCGGCGTTCCCGATCCCGCCGGCCTGCCTGTCGGTGACGGTGGAACTGCGCGGCGAGATGGACGTCAATTACGACTATGCGAAGCAGGATGCGCGCGCCCTGCTCAACTTTTTGGCGCATGCGGGCGTGCTGGACATCGTGCCCGATCCGATGCCCGCTCCCGTGTGCGGCCCCACGCCGCTCGAAGGCGTGGAGCCGATCGCCGCGCCGCACGCCGGCATCGTGGTGTTTCGCAAGGCGCTGGGCGAGCGCGTGCAGCCGGGCGACATCATCGCCGACCTGGTCGAGCCGGTGAGCGGCGCCACGACCGAGCTGAAAGCGACGGTTGAAGGCGTGTTCTTTGCCCGCACCGCGCACCGCCACCTGCTGCGCGGGATGGCGGTCGGTAAAATCGCCGGCCAGGTCGCTTTCCGCGCCGGCAAACTGCTGAGCCAATAATGAAAATCCGCCTCCCCAATACCTTTGTCCTGCTGTTCCTGATCCTGGCGATGATCGCCCTGTCCACCTGGCTGGTGCCGGGCGGGCAGTACGACAAGCTGATCGTCGACGGCAAACCGCGCATCGATCCCAACACCTTCCATCACATCGCCAGCAACCCGCAAGGCTTGGTGGAGCTGATGATGGCGCCCATCAAGGGCTTCATCGAGGCGGCCGAAATCATCGGCTTCGTGCTCATTGTCGGCGGCGCTTTTTCGGTCCTGCAGCGCACTGACGCCATCGATTCGATGATCAAGAGCGTGGCCCGCGCGCATACGCATTCGGCCTTTGTGCGCAGCATGATGATTCCGGTGTTCGTGACCATGTTCTCGCTGGGCGGGGCCACGTTTGGCATGAGCGAAGAATCGATTCCCTTCGTGCTCATTTTCGTGCCCATGGCGCTGGCGCTTGGCTACGATTCGATCGTTGGCGTATCGATCCCGTTTGTCAGCGCGCAGGTCGGTTTTGCGGCAGCGTTCCTGAACCCTTTCAATGTCGGCGTGGCGCAGGGTATCTCGGGCATCGAAATGTTTTCGGGGTTGGGGTACCGGATCATCGTGTGGCTGATCTTCACCGGCGTAACCATCGCGTTCCTGATGTGGTACGCGGCGCGCATCAAGCGCCAGCCATCGCTTAGCCCGACTTTCGAGATGGATCAGGAGCGGCGCCAGCAAAACAGCGTCAGTTTCGACGACTTTGCCGGCATGACCGGCAAGCACGCGGCGGTGTTGTTCATCTTCCTGGGTTTCATGACGGCGATGGTGGTCGGCGTGGTGCAGTTCAAGTGGGATATCGCGCAGATTGCCGCGTTGTTCATGGGGATGGCGATCGTGGTCGGCATTGTCGGGCGGCTCGACAGCGACGCTTTTGTGGACGCCTTCATCCATGGCGCGCGCGACCTGGTGACCACGGCGCTGGTGATCGCGCTGGCGCGCGGCACGCTGATCCTGGCACGCGAGGCGCACATCATCGACACCATGCTGCATTCGCTGATGCCGCTGGTGCAGTCGTCCAGTCCGGTGTTCGCCGCGCAGAAAATGTTTCTGATCCAGACCGTGATCAATTTTTTCGTCCACTCGGGCACCGGGCAGGCTGCGTTGACGATGCCGATCATGGCGCCGCTGGCCGACCTGGTGGGCGTGACGCGCCAGACCGCCATTTTGGCGTTCCAGTTCGGCGAGCTGACACTGCCGGCGATTCCCACCTCGGGGGTGACGATCGGCGTGCTGGCGCTGGCGCGCATCCCCTGGATAACCTGGTTCAAGTGGATGATACCGCTGCAGGCACTGTACTTCGTCCTGGCGCTGCTGCTGCTCATCCCCCCCTGCCTGATGAACTGGCAATAGAGCCAAAGAAATCTTACCCCGGGTGAGATTGTGTGTGAAATTGCGGACTGATCGTTGCCGGGACTTTGGATGTGGGGCAGTGGGGCCGGCGAATTGCCGGGCGGGGGGCTAGCTGAGGTACATGTTCGGGAAGTAGCGTTCCATGAGCGTTTCGGGGCGCTGCGGCGCCGTGAAGCCGAATTTTTCGTACAGGCCATGCGCGTCGCCAGTGGCCAGCGTCAGGCGCCGCAAGCCCTTCAGGCTGGGATGGGAGATCACGGCCTTCATGATCTCGGCGCTGTAGCCGCGCCCCCGATACTCGGGAATGACGAACATGTCGACCAGGTTGCCAAAAGTGGCGTAGTCGGTCACCACGCGCGCAAACGCCACCTGGCGACCGTCGACGTAGCCGCCGAAACATAGGGAATTTTCAATCGACCGATCCACCAGGGCGCGGGTAATGCCCACAGCCCAAGTCGACTGCTCGCTCAGAAAACGGTAAATGAGCGGAACGTCAAGCTCCGTCCGGTCGGTACTGATCTGGAAATTCGACACACTGGCCATGGCTGCTCGGATCCTGCTGAAAGAAGCAATTCTAACGTTGAACGCGGAGACACCAACGTTCCCTTGTACGATTTTTGGATAAATATTTTCGAATGTTTTTCGCCCGCATTGCAGACCGGCTGACGATCGACCAAGTCACCAAGGTGCCGGAGCAATTGTACGCCTCACTCTTACCTTGTTTATAATCAGGTAAATATAAGGAACCTCCCACATGACCTCACAATTTTCCAAAAAGGCCGAAGCCTGGTCCGCCCGCTTCTCCGAACCCGTCTCCGACCTCGTCAAGCGCTACACCGCTTCGGTATTTTTCGACAAACGCCTGGCCCTGTTCGATATCCAGGGTTCGCTGGCGCATGCCGAGATGCTGCAAGATCAGGGCATCATCAGCGACTTTGACCGCGCCGAAATCGAGCGCGGCATGGCCCAGATCAAAAGTGAGATCGACGCAGGCACCTTTACCTGGCTGCTCGACCTGGAAGACGTGCACCTGAACATCGAAAAACGCCTGACCGAACTGGTGGGCGACGCCGGCAAGCGCCTGCATACGGGCCGCTCGCGCAACGACCAGGTCGCCACCGATATCCGCCTGTACGTGCGCGGCGCGATCGACGACATCACGGTACTGCTGAACGCCCTGCGCGGCGCGCTGACCGACCTTGCCGAACAGCACGCCGATACCATCATGCCGGGCTTTACCCACATGCAGGTTGCCCAGCCAATTACGTTTGGCCACCATATGCTCGCCTACGTTGAAATGTTCGGGCGCGACTGTGAACGCATGGCCGATACCCGCAAGCGCGTCAACCGCCTGCCCCTTGGCGCCGCCGCACTGGCCGGCACCACCTTCCCGATCGACCGCGAGCGCGTTGCCCGCACGCTTGGTTTTGACGACGTGTGCCACAACTCGCTCGATGCAGTGTCAGACCGCGATTTCGCCATTGAGTTCTGCGCCGCGGCCGCCTTGATCATGATGCACGTCTCGCGCATGTCCGAAGAGCTGATCATCTGGATGAGTCCGCGCGTGGGCTTTATCGACATTGCCGACCGCTTTTGCACCGGTTCGTCGATCATGCCGCAAAAGAAAAACCCGGATGTGCCCGAACTGGCGCGCGGCAAGACCGGCCGCGTCTATGGCCACCTGACGGGCCTGCTGACGCTGATGAAGGGCCAGCCGCTGGCCTACAACAAGGACAACCAGGAAGACAAGGAGCCGCTGTTCGACACCGTCGACACCGTCGTCGACACGCTGCGCATCTTCGCCGACATGGCCTCGGGCATCACCGTCAAGCCGGACAATATGCGCGCCGCCGCCCTGCAAGGCTACGCCACCGCCACCGACCTGGCCGACTACCTGGTCAAGAAGGGCTTGCCGTTTCGCGACGCGCACGAAGCGGTGGCCCACGCCGTGCGCGCCTGCGACGACGCCAAGTGCGACCTGTCGGAGATGTCGCTCGAACGCCTGCGCGATTTTTCCAGCCTGATCGAGGACGATGTGTTCGCCGTGCTCACGCTCGAAGGCTCGGTCGCCGCGCGCGACCATGTGGGCGGCACCGCGCCGCGCCAGGTGAAGCTGGCGATTGCGCGCGTCAGGGAGCAGCTGGCGAAGTAAAACGGCAGGGCGCAGGCGCGTAGTTCAAACAATAGATAACGGAGACTCCTGCACATGTTCATGAAACTCTCACGCCTGATCGACGGCCTGAACGAAAAAATCGCAGGCCTGGTCGGCTGGGCGCTGCTGGGGGCCGTCATCATCTGCGCCGGCAACGCGCTGGTGCGCTATTCCTTTAACTACAGCTCCAACGGCTGGCTCGAAATCCAGTGGTACCTGTACGCCGCCATCTTCATGCTGGCGTCGGCCTACACCTTGCGGCGCGACGAGCATGTGCGCATCGACGTCATCGTCGGGCGCTTTTCAAAACGCACGCAAGTCTGGATCGACCTGCTGGGCTTTCTCCTGTTCCTGATTCCGGTGTGCCTCTTGATCCTGTGGCATGGCATTCCGTTTGCGCTCATTTCCCTGCGCAGCGCCGAAATGTCGAGCAACGCGGGCGGCTTGATCGTCTGGCCGGCCAAGCTGCTGGTGCCGCTGGGCTTTTTGCTGCTGGTGCTGCAGGGCCTGTCGGAGATCATCAAGCGCATCGCTTTTCTGACCGGCCGCAGCGACGGCCACGAATTCGCCAAGCACGTTTCCACGCCACAGGACGGGATCGACGCGATCAAAGCCGCCAACAATCTCGACTGAGCCTTCGATCATGGAACACTTCCTCATTGCGAATATCGCGCCCATCATGTTCGGCGCGCTCGTCATTTTCCTGCTGTCCGGTTTTCCGGTTGCGTTTTCGCTGGCCGCCAACGGCCTGTTCTTCGGCCTGGTCGGGATCGAACTCGGGCTGCTCAAGCCGGAACTGCTGCAGGCGCTGCCCAACCGGATTTTTGGCATCATGGCCAACGACACGCTGCTGGCGATCCCCTTCTTCACCTTCATGGGCTTGATCCTGGAAAGGTCGGGGATGGCCGAGGACCTGCTCGACACCATCGGACAGCTGTTCGGCCCCGTGCGCGGCGGCGTGGCCTATGCCGTCATTTTTGTCGGTGCGCTGCTGGCCGCCACCACCGGCGTGGTGGCCGCCTCGGTCATTTCGATGGGTTTGATTTCGCTGCCCGTGATGCTGCGCTATGGTTACGACAAGCGCCTGGCGTCCGGCGTGATTGCCGCCTCCGGCACGCTGGCCCAGATCATTCCGCCTTCGCTGGTGCTGATCGTGATGGCCGACCAGCTGGGCCGCTCGGTGGGCGACATGTACCGCGCCGCCTTCCTGCCCGGCCTGATGCTGACCGCAATGTACGCCGGCTACGTGCTGGCGCTGTCGATTTTCAAGCCCAAGCACATGCCGGCACTGCCGCTCGAAGCGCGCAACCTGCGCCAGCCCAACGGCGACAGCGGCATCGGTTCGCTGCTGGTGCTCATTGCCGGCGCCATCGGCGTGTCCTTCGCGTTCGCCCACCTGTGGGGCGCCAGCCACGCTGACCTGGCGAGCGACAAACTGGGCATCTACTCGGCCGCCGTGGGCATCGTCAGCGTGTTCGTGTTCGCGCTGGCCAATCGCAAATTCACATTGGGGCTGTTGTCGGTCATGGCTGAAAAAGTCGTGTTCGTGCTGGTGCCCCCGCTCACGCTTATTTTCCTGGTGCTGGGGACGATTTTCGTCGGCATCGCCACCCCGACCGAAGGCGGCGGCATGGGCGCCATGGGCGCGCTGCTGATGGCGATGGCCAACCGCCGGCTCGACTTTGCGCTCCTCAAGCAGGCGCTCGGCCACACCACGCGCCTGTCGTGCTTTGTGATGTTCATCCTGATCGGTTCGACCGTGTTCGCGCTGGTGTTTCGCGGCGTGAGCGGTGACCTGTGGGTCGAGCACTTGCTGACCAGCCTGCCGGGCGGCCAAACGGGCTTTCTGATTGTCGTCAACGTGATGTTCTTCCTGCTCGCCTTTTTTCTCGATTTTTTCGAGTTGGCCTTCATCCTGGTGCCGCTGGTCGGTCCCGTGGCGCACAAGCTGGGCATCGACCTGATCTGGTTCGGCGTGCTGCTCGGCGTGAACATGCAGACCTCATTCATGCATCCGCCATTCGGCTTTGCGCTGTTCTACCTGCGCTCGGTGGCGCCCAAGGAAGTCAAGACGTCGGACATCTACTGGGGCGCGATTCCCTTTGTCTGCATCCAGGTCATCATGGTGGCGCTGATCATCGCCTATCCGCGCATTGTGTCGGTCGAAAAAGCGGTCGACATGGAAGAAAAGCTGGAACTGAAAATCGATGCGCCGCTGGCCGAGCCTGACGCGGTAAAAGACGACACGGACAGCACGCCGGAACTGAATTTTTCCACTGATGGGCAAGCCACGCCGGACCAGGCCAAGCCGGAAGCAAAGAAGGAAGAAGACACGACGCCGGCGCTGCATTTCTCGACCGACGCCGACCCGAAAAAATAAGGAACAGCATGCGCATAGGCGGCGCCACGATGGGCAGGGCAGGTGCTGCAGGCCCGGCAGTTTGTAGCCCGCCCCGAAGCCGTTCGCTTTCGACCATGCGGTGCGCGCGCGCGATAAAGTCCGCCACTTCCCCACCGCACGGGGCATGGCATCGGGATGGATATTCATGAGTGGCCTTACCTGGTGGGCAGCGACAGCACGCCGCTGGAAGTGGGCATGTGCTTTTCGAATGAGCCGATGATCTGCATTCCGGGGCAATTCGGGATCCGCCACGAAGACCATTTTTACATGACGGCGACGGGGCCGAAGTGGTTCACAGAGCCGGCGCACCGCATTGACGCCCCGTTCGGGCTCGCCGCTCACTCGGTCTTTTGCACCAAGCCCACATACAGGCGCCGCGCGACGAAGTGATCGAAGCCACTCTGCCGAAAGGTACTCGATTCGGTTTGATAGGTGCGCTTGCTGCCGTCGAAAATATCGCTGGCGTTGACCGTCATGCTGAGCGTCTTCGTCAATCGGTGTTTCCAGCTCAGGTTCACACTGCTGGTGGCCCCATAGCGCCCGAGCGGCGTGATTCCCGCCGACTGGCCATGCGCGTCAAGCGACACCTCGTCCGGTCCCGCGTTGTAGGTGGCCGTGACGTTGATGTAAGTCGAGATACGATCCTGGCGCACCAGGCCGGGCAGGTCGGGCGTCTGCAGCATCACGCGGTAGGCGCCGCCGTCCAGGCCCACCTGCAGCTTTGCGTCGCGCTTCCAATTCACCGCCCCGGTGACGCCGGCCGAGCGCGCGCGCCCGCCATTTTGCTTGGAGGTCACCAGCACCTGGTCGGCAAAACTGCGCGCATCGGTGACCGTATCGCTGCTGGCGCGGTAGAAGGCACCCACACTGCCGCTCAAGTGCTCCAGGGCGGCATCGGCGCCTGCTTCCCATGAGGTGAGCAACTGCGGCTTGAGGCGGGGATTGCCGCGGCTGATATTTTGCGCGTCGACGTAGGTGCTGAACGGATTGAGGTCGCGCGAATCGGGCCTTTGCAAACTGCGCCGGTAGCCAAGCGTCAGACCGGTGCTGTCGCTGACGGCATACTTCAGGTTCAGGCTGGGATTGAACGCCTGCCAATGGCTGGTCTGCGCGCTGTTTTGCACGCTGCCCTGCGCGGGACTGACCCGCAGCGCCATGCGCTCGGCCCTGGCGCCCAGCAGCACTTCCCATTGCCCGCGTTTGATCTGGTCGGTCAGATAGGCCGCGCTCAGCGTGGTGCTCACCGCGTAGCCGTTGGTGGTGTCGGCCGCGGGCGTCTCGGCCCCGGTCGCAGGATCGACTGCGCCCTGGTAGTTGTCGATGTCGTCGCCCTGGCGCTGGATATCGACGCCCAGGCCCCACTGGCCGTGTTCCGATGGACGGCTCCAGTCGATGCTCGCTTCGCTCAGGTGGCGCGCCGACCTGGTGGCGCCGTGACTGTAGGCGGTGGCGCGCACAGGTTGCACGAACACGTCGCGATACGACTTGTCGATCAGCCCGTGCGTATCGCTACGCTGGAGCGTGGCCTTGAGCGCGGCACCGCTGTCCTGGCGGCTGTAACTGAGG
This sequence comes from Massilia sp. TWP1-3-3, assembly GCF_049897805.1. NCBI lineage: Bacteria > Pseudomonadati > Pseudomonadota > Betaproteobacteria > Burkholderiales > Oxalobacteraceae > Massilia > Massilia sp. TWP1-3-3. The sequence continues at coordinate 194,960 of NZ_JAFCWX010000008.1, read as the reverse complement.
CTGGCGCTGCCGTCAGACTGCTCGTTGGGGCCAAGCGAAATGCGGTGAAAAATGCTCTGGGCCGCACCCGTACGTTCTTCGTTCAACACGTCGAACAGGGGGCGCGAGCGGCGCCGGTTATAACGCGTCGAAAGGCTCAGGCTATCGGTGTCGCTCAGGGTGTAGTCGACGCCCAGTGCCGCGCTTTGCACGATGCGGCGCACGAACACTTCCGACGCCTGCAGCGTTTGCCCGGTCTGGCCGTCGAGACGATTATGCCAGCCGACGGCCGAGCGGCGCACTTTGAACGTGCCGTCATGGCGTAGCGCCAGGCTGCCATGCACGCTCATCGCCTTGCGCGTCACGTCGCCGGAAGTGCTGACATTCCACAAGCCCTGGTCGGCGGCGCTGGCCTGCACCTGCCTGTGCGCGCCCGGCTTGCGATTGCGCTTCAAGACGATGTTCAAAATTGCCCCGCCATTGGCATAGGCGGCGGACGGATTGGTGATGACTTCGATGCTGGCGATGTCGGCGCCGCTCATGGTTTGCAGCGCCACCGCCCGCCCGTCACCCGACAACATGGCCGTTGGCTTGCCGTCGACCAAAACCGTGACCTGGCCATTCCCCTTGACCGAGATCTGCCCGTCGACCGTCACCGACAAACCAGGTGTCGACTGCAAAACGTCTTGCGCCGTACCGTTGGCCGCCCGCGGCATGTTCGATGCGTCATACACTGTCTTGTCGAGCTTTTTGACGACCGCCTCTTTCTTGGCTGTCACCGTGACCGTGGCGGGCGGCTCTTGCGCACGGGTTGCCGCCGGCAGCGCGACCAGGCCAAGGACGATCATGCTCAGTGTCTTGAGCGCGTCGGCACGCGACGCCGCAGCCGGGACGATTTTGGCAAAGGTGAAAACTCGATTGGAAGGCATATCGGCATTATAGATTTTTGCAATGACGAATGTGCGTGGCATCAGCCGAGAATGTTCACCGGCACCAGGCCCTAGTGGCAGCGCCTTGCCATCAGTGCCTGGCGTTGATCAGCAAGGCCGCCAGCACGGCGGCGAAGGCGTCTTGCTGTTCGGGCGCCAAGCGGCTGTTGAGCCAGAAGGTCCCGGGACGGGCGAGCGCCAGCGCGGCCACATTCTGGCCGCCGCGGTCGATGCGCAGGCCCAGCACATCGGAAACCGTACCAGGGTCCGCCGCAGAATTGTCGTGTGAAAAACCGCGCATGTCGTAGCGATCGCTGCCGATCTGGACCAGTCCGTATAAACCCTTGGCGTTGTCGTGCAGTTCCAGCGTGGCGCGCTGCGCGCCGCTGCCCAGTTCGCAATACAGCATGGACTTGCTCGATTCCACATCCACCCGGCGCAGTGCAATCGCCCTCGACTGGAACACGCGGTTGCATTGCGCGCTCCAGGCGGCGCGCGGGCCGGCGATGGCAAAGGTAAAACGTCCCGTCGCGCTTGCCTGGCTGTACTGGCCGATGCTCAGCTCATTTCCAACGCTGATGTCATGGTGTATCCCCGTCACCCCATAGCTGCCCACTTGAAAGTATCCGTCGCTAAATAGCTGGTACATGCGGCCGGCAGAGCGTACTTCGAATGGCGTGTCGGTCGAGGCAATATCTTGAGGGATGGTGTGGGTCACAGTGGCGCATCCGGTCACCGCGAGCGACAGGACCAGCGCGGCAGCTGTGGCGCCACGCTGCCGGATGGTTGATGACATGGTTTGCATGGAGCAGGTCAGTGACTTTACGATGATCACCAAGTATATTTAGGATCAAGGCCACACCCGCTGCGCAATGAAAAGTCTCTCCTGGCGGGACCAAACAGCGCGCCATGCGATACTTTTACAGCGTTCACGGCCATCACTTCGCCACGGATGGTACAGCAAATCCATTCACAAATATTTACAAATGGGAGATAGGTTACATTCCTAAAATCATCTATTATCGACAGACAAACGAACACATCAGGGTGGTTGCCATGCCAGTGTCACATGATGATTGTCTGACCGATATCGAAGCTGATTCCCTCGACAAGTCCCGCGCCGCGCCGCCTTCGTTGGCCCTGCCAATTGGCGCCCTGCTTTCCGGCGTGGCGCTTTCCGCCTGCGGCGGCGGTGGTGGCGGTGGTGGCGGCGCTCCCACCCCGACGCCAACACCGCCCCCGGTGGTTGTTCCGCCCGAACCCGTCACCCCCGAACGGGCCTCGCGCTTCCTGGCCCAGGCCTCGATGGGCGCCACGCGCGAGCAAATCACCAAAGTGCAATTGCTCGGCTACGCCGGCTGGCTAGACGAACAATTTGCCATGCCGGCCAGCGGCGCGCGCTGGGACTATCTGGTGGCAGGCGGCTACGACGCGGCGGCCAACAAGAACAGCGAAGCGGGCGCCGACGCCTGCCAGTGGCGCAAGCTGCTCACCGCGCCCGACACCTTGCGCCAGCGCGTCACGCTCGCGCTCTCCGAAATTCTGGTCGCGGCCGTCACCGGTTTCGTCGGTTCGGGCTGGAAGGCATTTTCGGCCGCCGCCTACCTCGACCTGCTGGAAGAAAACGCCTTTGGCAGCTACCGCACGCTGCTGCAACAAGTCTCGCTCAGCGCGCCGATGGGTGAATTTCTCACCTACCGCAACAACGTCAAGTTCAACGCGACCACCGGCGCCATGCCGGACGAGAACTACGCGCGCGAAATCATGCAGCTGTTTACCATCGGCCTGGTCCAGCTTAACCTCGACGGCACGCCAAAACTGCGCACTGGCCTGCCCACGGAAACCTATACGCTGGACGACATCACCGGCCTGGCGCGCGTGTTCACCGGCTGGAACTACGACTTGACGGGCACCACCACCGACACGCCGGACTTCAAGCGTCGCCCGATGATTCAAACCGCCACCCGTCACGAGGGGGGCAGCAAGACATTTTTGGGCACCACGATCGCGGCCGGCGTCGACGGTGTCGCCAGCCTGAGCCAGGCGCTGGACGCTATCTTCGCGCACGCCAACGTGGGGCCGTTCATCGGCCGCCAGCTGATCCAGCGCATGGTGTGCAGCAACCCGAGCGCGGCCTACGTGACGCGCGTGGCTACCGTGTTCAATAACGATGGCAGCGGCGTCAAGGGCAACCTGAAGGCCGTGATCAAGGCCATTTTGCTCGACGCCGAGGCGCGCAGCGCGGCGCACCTGCTCGAGCCTGGCTTCGGCAAATTGCGCGAGCCGATCCTGCGCTTGACCGCCTGGGGCCGCGCCTTCAAGGCCACCTCCCCCAGCGACGCCTGGGCCATTGGCAATACGTCCGATCCGGGCACGCGCCTAGGCCAGAGCCCCTTGCGTTCCGGCAGCGTGTTCAATTTTTTCCGGCCCGGCTACGTGCCGCCCAACAGTGCCATGGGCACGGCCGGCCTGGTGGCGCCGGAGTTTCAGATCACTAACGAGTCGACCGTGGTTGGCTACGTCAATTACCTGCAGACCGTGATCAGCCGCGGCGTGGGCGACGTCAAGGGCGACTACAGCGCCCTGCTGCCGCTGGCCGACACGGCGCAAACGCTGCTCGATGAAATCAACGTGGTGCTGGTCGCCGGCCAGTTGTCGGCGCCAACGGTGGCATTGATCAAAGGCGCGCTGGACAGCATGCCATCGGGCACCGATGCAAGCCGACTTAACCGCATTTACGCAGCGCTCGTCATGGTGATGGCCGCGCCTGAATTCATTGTGCAAAAATAGGAGCCGCCTTGAACAGCAAAGATGGAATGACCGCATCGCGGCGCGCCTTTCTGAAACGCGCATCGGCCCTGTCCGTTGCCGGCGTGGCGGCGCCTTGGGCAATCAACCTGGCTGCGATGGCGGAAGCGAGCGCGGCAGGCGCCACCGATTACAAGGCGCTGGTCTGCGTATTCCTGTACGGCGGCAACGACTATGCGAACACACTGGTGCCGTACGACACCAGCAATTACGCTATTTACCAGCAGGCGCGACCGTCGTTTGCCCACAGCCGCGACAGCCTGGCCGCCACCGCGCTCACGAGCGCCACCGCTCCGCTCGACACGGCCGGGTTCGCCCACCAGTACGCGCTGGCGCCGGGCCTGGCGCCGCTCGTGCCCTTGTTCAATACGGGCAAGCTGGGCGTGCTGCTCAACGTCGGCACGCTGGTGCAGCCGACCACCAAGAGGCAATACACGAACAAGTCAGTCAAGCTGCCGCCAAAGTTGTTTTCGCACAATGACCAGCAATCGGTATGGCAATCATCCTCGCCGGAAGGGGCAACCTCGGGCTGGGGCGGGCGCATGGGCGACCTGTTCCAGGCGGGAAACACGTATGCTACCTTCACCTGCGTGAACGTGTCGGGCAATGCCGTCTATTTGTCCGGCAAGAGCGCCGTGCAATATCAAGTATCGACCAGCGGCTCGGTCCCGCTTTCCGGCTTGAAAAATCCCTTGTTTGGTTCGAGCGCGGCGAGCGCTGCCCTGCGCACGCTGATTACCCAGCCACGCGCGCACATGCTGGAAAACGAATACAACATCGTCAGCAAGCGCTCGATCGAGGCCAATGACATCTTGACTGGCGCGCTGGCAAGCGCCCCGGCGCTCACCACGGTGTTCCCGGCCGGGAACAGCTTGGGCGACCAGCTCAAGCTGGTGGCGCGCATGATCTCGGCATCGGGCACGCTGGGTACCAAGCGCCAGGTGTTTTTCGTGTCGCTGGGCGGCTTTGATACGCACGACGGCATGCTGACCGACCACCCGGTATTGATGAGCAAACTGGGCGACGCGCTGGCGGCCTTTTATGCAGCGACGGCGGAACTTGGCGTTGCCAATCAGGTCACAACGTTTACCGCATCAGACTTTGGCCGTACGCTGACGGGCAACGCCAACGGATCCGACCACGGCTGGGGCAGCATGCATTTTGTCATGGGCGGCGCAGTGAACGGCAGCAAGTTTTACGGTACCGCGCCAATTGTCGCCAACGGCGGCCCGGACGATGTGGGCCAGGGGCGCTTGTTGCCGACCACATCAGTCGAACAAGTTGCCGCCACCGTCGGCGGCTGGCTCGGCGTCTCGGACAGCGAATTGCTGTCGCTATTGCCTAACTTGTCGAACTACAATTCAACCGTGCGCAAGCTCGGCTTCGTTTAAACTTCAGTCTTGAAACACTACCGCATCTTTTGCTAGCTGCATTTTTTACAACGTACGGCGTCGCAGTTTCCATGCGGTCGAACTTTCTTGATGGCAGAACCGAACGACACGTCGTTTGACGAACTTTTCCTGGCGCACCCGCTGCCGATGTGGGTGTACGACCTGGAGACGCTGGCGTTCCTGGCGGTAAACACGGCCGCTGTCGTTCACTACGGTTACAGCGAGGCGGAATTTCTGGCGCTGACGATCGCCGATTTGCGCCCCGCCGATGAACTGCCCAGGCTGTACGCCAACCTGAAAAGCGCGCCGCGCGACACGTTCGAAAAATCCGGCACCTGGCACCATTGCACAAAAGAAGGCGCGCTGATCGACGTCGAGATCAGCTCGCACCCCTTGTTGTTTCACGGCCGCGCGTGCAAGTTCGTGCTGGCCCATGACGTGACGGACCGGGTCCAGGCGCAGCGCAAGATCGCTCGCCTGAACCGCGTCTATGCGCTGCTGTCGGGGATCAATTCGGCCATTGTGCGCATTCGCGACCGTGATGCCCTGTTCAAGGAAGCGTGCCGCCTGGCGACCATGGAAGGCGGCTTCGTCGCGGCCAGCATCGACAAGGCGGAGGCGCACGGCGCAACGCTGCGCAATGAGTCCCATGCAGGGTGCGCTTTGCCGGCGCGGGCGGCGCTGCTTGACAGCGGCTGGATTGCCACGCGCGCGGCGCGCGAGCGCACCCCGGTCGTGTGCAACGACATCGATACAGATGGGGCCATGGTCCCCTTCTGCGACCACCTTGCCGCGCGCGGCTTTCGGGCCGTGGCGTCGTTTCCGCTGCTGGTGGGCGAGCGCCTGGAGGCGGTGCTCACGCTGGTGTCCGACACGCCCCACGTGTTCGACGCCGACGAACTGAAAGTGCTCAACGAACTGGCCGGCGACCTCTCGTTTGCGCTGCTGTTCCTGGACCGCGAAGAGCAGCTGAGCTACATGGCCTATTACGACGTCATGACCGCCCTGCCCAACCGGCGCCTGTTCCAGGACCGGCTGGCGCAACTGCTGCATGCCGGGTCGCACCCGCTGCTGGGGGTGGCGCTGATCAACCTGGACCGCTTTGCGCAGTTGAACGACGCGCTGGGCCGCCACGCCGGCGACGCCTTGCTGGTACAGATCGCCCAGCGCCTGGGCGCCTGCCTGCCCGACGCATACAACCTGGCGCGCATCGGCGGCGACACCTTTGCACTGACGCTGGCCGAACTGGCGCGCGCCGAAGACGCGGCCGAAGTCTTGCAGCAGGCGGTGTTCGGCGCGCTCGACCAGCCGTTCGAGCTTGACGGCCACGACGTGCGCATCTCGACCCGCGCCGGGCTGGCGCTGTATCCGGCCGACGGCGCGGACGCTGAAACGCTGTTCAAGCACGCCGAGGCGGCGCTCAAGAACGCCAAGTCGTCGGGCGAGCGCTATCTGTACTACGCGCCGCGCATGAACGCTGCCCTGGCCGCGCGCATGGCGCTCGAGCACGCGCTGCAGACGGCGCTCGAAGAGCATCAGTTCGAGATGTACTACCAGCCGCGCGTGGACCTGGTCAGCGGCGCGGTGGTCAGCGCCGAAGCCTTGATCCGCTGGAACCATCCGGAGCGCGGCGTGGTCGGGCCGATCGACTTTATCGCGCTGGCCGAGGAGACCGGCTTGATCCGGCCGATCGGAGCGTGGGTGATCGACGCGGTCTGCGCGCAGCAAAAGGCGTGGCAGGGCAGCGGCGCGGCCATTGTGCCGGTGGCGATCAATTTGTCGGCGGTGCAGTGCATGCAGGCCGAGCTGCTCAATATGATCGCCGGCACGATGGCCGCGTATGGGCTCGAGCAGCGGTTTATTGAGTTCGAGCTGACGGAGACGGCGGTGATGGACAACCCGGACGAGGCTGCGCGCAATCTGCGCGCGTTAAAGGCGCTAGGGGTGCAGTTGTCGCTCGATGATTTTGGCACCGGGTACTCGTCGCTGGCGCAGCTCAAGCGCTTTCCGTTCGATTTCGTCAAAATCGACCGCTCGTTCATATCGGGCGTGGGCAGCAATGCCGGGGATGAGGCGATTGCCGCAGCCATTATCGCCATGGCGCACAGCATGGGACTGAAGGTGGTGGCTGAAGGCGTGGAGACCGACGCGCAGCTGGCGGTGATGCGCACGCTTGCGTGCGATGAGATGCAGGGTTTCTTGTTCAGCAAGGCGCTGCCGGCGGGTGAGTTCGAGGCGCTGGTGCGGTCGGGCAGGCATCTGTAGCTCGCTTGGCGGAATGCGGCCAAGGCCTTTTCCGCCCTACGGTCCGAGGTATGCGTAGGGCGGAAAAACGAAGTGCATTCCGCCAAGCGAGCCGAGGCCTACGTAGGGCGGAAAAACGAAGTGCATTCCGCCAGGCGAGCCGAGGTTTACGTAGGGCGGAAAAACGAAGTGCATTCCGCCATGTTCCGCCCGGGACCAGCTTAGGTTTGCACCAGCCGCAATGAGCGCTTCATCACCAGCGTCAAAATATCATAGCTCGCCACCAGTTCGTCATTCTGGTTCGTCACCTGCACATCCCACGCCACAACGCCCTGCCCCACACCCTGTTCATCGGTGCGGTTGCGGTCCACTTTGCGCTTGCACGTGAGCCGCGCGCGGATCGTGTCGCCAATGGCCACCGGCGTAATGAAGCGCAGATTATCGAGCCCGTAGTTGGCCAGCACCGGCCCCGGCGCGGGCGAAACGAACAAGCCTGCCGCGGCCGACAGCACAAAGTAACCGTGCGCAATGCGCTTGCCGAACTGCGACTCGCGCGCCGCAATCTCGTCAAAGTGCATGTAGAAAAAGTCGCCCGAGATCCCGCCAAAGGCGACGATATCGGCCTCGCTCACGGTGCGCCGGTGCGTCAGCAGCGAGTCGCCCATTTCCAGGTCCTCGAAGTACTTGCGAAACGGATGCAGCTCGCTTTCCTTGACCGCTGCGCCCCGCACATACTCGCCCGTGACGGCGGCCAGCATGGTGGGTGAACCCTGCAACGCGGCGCGCTGCAGGAAGTGGCGCACCGCGCGGATTCCGCCCAGCTCTTCGCCGCCACCGGCGCGCCCAGGGCCGCCATGCTTCAATTGGGGCAATGGCGAACCGTGCCCGGTCGAATCGACCGCCGCTTCGCGATCGAGCACCAGCACGCGCCCGTGCGAGGCGGCGATTACCGGCACCGCCCTGGCCGCGATCATCGGGTCCCTGGTGCACAGCGTGCTGACCAGGCTTCCCTTGCCGCGCGCGGCCAGCGCCAGCGCTTCGTCCAGGTCCGTGTAAGCCATCATCGTGCTCACCGGGCCAAAGGCTTCGATGTCGTGCACGGCGTCGTTGCTCATGCCGTTACGGCACAGCAGCAGCGTAGGCGAAAAGAAGGCGCCGTCAGCTACGCCTTCGCCTACCGGCGCAAAGCCATCCTGTGAACCGAACAGCACCTCATTGCCCTTGGCCAGAAGCGCAACGCGCTCGCCCACGTCGCGCTGCTGGGCCATCGAGGCCAGCGCGCCCATGCGCACGCCTTCTACCGACGGGTCGCCCACCACGATCTTAGCCAAGCGCGCGCGCAGGCGTTCGCCAACCGCCTCGATGCGGTTCTGCGGCACGATGATGCGGCGAATCGCGGTGCACTTCTGGCCGGATTTTCCAGTCATTTCGCGCACCACTTCCTTGACGAACAGGTCGAATTCTTCATCGTCGGGCGACACGTCCGGGCCCAGGATGGCACAATTGAGCGAGTCCGCTTCGGCGGTGAACGGCACCGAATTGGCGACCAGGTTTTTGTTCACGCGCAGTATGGCGGCGGTGTCGGCCGAACCGGTGAAGGTGACTACGTCAAAGCCGCTCAAGCGGTCGAGCAGGTCACCGGTACTGCCGATGACGAGCTGCAGCGATCCCTCCGGCAGGATGCCGGCATCGTGGATCATGCGCACCACCGCCTCGGTCAGGTAGCTGGTGGCCGTAGCAGGTTTACCGATGCAGGGCATGGCGGCCAAAAAGCTGGGCGCGAATTTTTCAAGCAAGCCCCAGATCGGAAAATTGAAGGCGTTGATGTGCACCGCCAGGCCGCCGCGCGGCACCAGGATGTGGGTGCCGGCAAAGCCGCCGTTTTTGCCCAGCGCGAGTGCCGGGCCTTCATGCAGCACGTTGCTGGACGGGAGTTCGCGGCTGCCCATGCTGGCGTAGGCGAACAGGGTGCCGATGCCTCCTTCAATGTCGACCCAGCTGTCGCTGCGGGTGGCGCCGGTCAGGGCCGAGACCTTGTACAGCTCTTCCTTGCGCTCCATCAGGTACAGCGCCAGCGCTTTTAAGGCCAGCGCGCGCTTTTGAAAGTCGAGCGCCATCAGCGCCGGCACGCCGGTCTTGCGGGCGTAGGTAACGGCTTCGTCGAAGTCAATTTTCTCGGCGTGGGTGTGATAGATCAGCGCATTGTTCAGGGCACTGTGGAGCGGAACGGATGCTTCGGCGCCGAGCCAGCGGCCGCCGATCAGGCTTTGCAGGGTTGCTACGTTGGACATGGTGGGTCTCCAGATTTAGTTTTTTGGGGCGTGCGCGTCAACGCCGAAGTCGATGCGGCGACGGTCGGTTTCGGGTTCGGTCAAGGCGTCGACTTCGCGCATGGTCTGCAGCGAGCGCACGGCCAGGTCGTGGTACTGTTTTGTGCCGAAGCTCTTCCAGGCGACGTCCTGGTCGGTCAGCGCGCGCACCACGCGGGCGGGCGTGCCCATGACCATGCTGCGCGGGGGGATGATCATGCCGGCCTTTACAAAGCTCATGGCGGCGACGATCGATTCTTCGCCCACAACGGCTTGGTCCATGACCACGGCGTTCATGCCGACCATGGCATTGCGCAGGATGCGGCAGCCATGCAGGATGGCGCCGTGACCGATATGGCCGTCCACGCCGACCACGGTGTCGTCGCCCGGGAAGCCGTGCATGACACAGCTGTCTTGCAGGTTGGCGCCTTCTTCCATGATCAGGCGGCCGAAGTCGCCGCGCAGGGACGCGAGCGGGCCGACGTAGCAGCGCGGGCCGACGATCACGTCGCCGATCAGGACTGCGGACGGGTGGATGTAGGCGGTGGGGTGGACTACTGGCCGCACGCCGTTGATTTCGTAAACTTTAACCATAGTAGGTACCGATCCATCCACACGTAGGGCGGAAAAGCGGAGCGCATTCCGCCACTGTGGCAAGCATGGCGGAATGCGCTCCGCTTTTCCGCCCTACGGACACGACTACACTCTTTCGACGATCAAGGCGATGCCTTGGCCGACGCCGATGCACATGGTGCACAGGGCATACCGTCCGCCCGTGCGGTGCAGCTGATTGACCGCCGCCATCACCAGCCGCGCACCCGAGGCACCGAGCGGGTGGCCGATCGCAATCGCACCGCCATTCGGGTTCACATGCGCGGCATCGTCGGCCAGCCCCAGATCGCGCGTCACCGCCAGCCCTTGGGCCGCAAACGCTTCGTTCAATTCAATCACATCCATCTGCCCAATCGTCAGCCCGGTCATTGCCAGCACCTTCCGGCTCGCGGGCGACGGCCCAAAACCCATAATCCGCGGCGCGAGACCGGCGGTGGCCATCCCGACGATGCGTGCACGCGGCGTCAAGCCAAACCGCCCCGCCGCGTCGCTTGACGCGATCAGGATCGCACAGGCGCCATCATTCAAGCCCGACGCATTGCCCGCCGTGACCGTGCCATCCGGCGCCACCACGCCCTTGAGCTTGGCGAGCATCTCGAGGCTGGTGTCGGGCCTTGCATGTTCGTCCGTATCGAACAGGCGCGACTCGCCCTTTTTCTGGTGAACCGTCACGCCCACGATCTCTTCCTTGAACACGCCCGCCGCATGCGCGGCGGCCCAGCGCTGCTGGCTGCGCAGCGCAAACGCATCCTGGTCGGCGCGGCTGATGCCAAATTCCTTTGCTACGTTCTCGGCCGTCTCGGGCATTGAATCAATGCCGTACTTGGCCTTCATGAGCGGGTTGACAAAACGCCAGCCGAGCGTGGTGTCTTCGATCTTGGCGGCGCGCGCAAAGGCGCTGTCGGCCTTGCCCATCACGAACGGCGCGCGCGTCATGCTCTCGACGCCGCCGGCGATGATCAGCTGTGCTTCACCGGCCTTGATGGCGCGCGCGCCGATGCCCACCGCATCCAGGCTCGAGCCGCACAGGCGGTTGATGGTATTGGCCGGCACCTCGGGCGGCAAGCCGGCCAACAGCGCCGCCATACGGCCGATGTTGCGGTTGTCTTCGCCGGCCTGGTTGGCGCAGCCGTAGTACAGATCGTCAACGGCTTGCCAGTCCACGTGCGGATTGCGCGCGATCAGGGCGGCGATCGGCAGCGCGGCCAGGTCGTCGGCGCGCACGCCCGACAGGGAGCCGCCGTAGCGGCCGAAAGGGGTGCGGATGGCGTCGCAAATAAAGGCGTCGTACATATTGGTCATGGCTGCTTTCAGGTTAATGTCGGGCGCTGATCGATCACGCGCCTGGCCTTGCCGGTCAGCGTGCGTTCGATGCCTTCCGGGCCGACCAGCGTGACGCGCGTGGTCACGCCCACGTAGGTCTTGATATGGTGTTCAAGCTCGCGCGCCAGTGCCGCCATGGCGTCCTGCGACAGTGATGGGTCGCGCAGTTCGGCCTTGACGGCGAGCGTATCGAGGTGCCCTTCGCGCGCGACAATGAGCTGGTAGTGCGGCGCCAGAAGGGGCAGTTTGAGGATCAGTTCCTCGATCTGGCTGGGGAAGACATTCACGCCGCGGATGATCAGCATGTCGTCGGAGCGACCCGTGATCTTGCCCATGCGGCGCATGGCGCGCGAGGTGGGCGGCAGCAATCGCGTAAGGTCGCGCGTGCGGTAGCGGATGACCGGCAGCGCTTCCTTGGTCAGCGAGGTGAATACCAGCTCGCCTTCTGCGCCGTCGGGCAGCACGTCGCCGGTAATCGGATCGATCACCTCGGGGTAGAAATGGTCTTCCCAGACCACCGGGCCGTCCTTGCTTTCGATGCATTCGCTGGCCACGCCCGGGCCCATCACCTCGGACAGGCCGTAGATGTCGACGGCGTCGATGCCGGCGCGCTGTTCAATCTCGCGGCGCATCGCTTCGGTCCACGGCTCGGCCCCGAAGATGCCCACTTTCAGCGACGACTTGGCAGCATCCAGGCCCTGGCGCGTGAATTCCTCGACGATGTTGAGCATGTACGAGGGCGTGACCATGATGATCTCGGGCTTGAAGTCGCAGATCAGCTGCACCTGCTTTTCAGTCTGCCCGCCGGACATGGGGATGACGGTGCAGCCCAGGCGCTCGGCGCCATAATGGGCGCCCAGCCCGCCGGTGAACAGGCCGTAGCCGTAGGCGACGTGCACCATGTCGCCGGCCCGCCCGCCGGCCGCGCGGATCGAACGCGCCACCACGCCGGCCCAGGTGTCGATATCGTTTTGCGTGTAGCCGACCACGGTCGCCTTGCCGGTGGTGCCGGACGAGGCGTGAATGCGCACCACTTTCTCGCGCGGTACCGCGAACATGCCGAACGGGTAATTGTCGCGCAGGGTCTTTTTGTCGGTGAACGGGAATTTGGCGAGGTCGGCCAGCGAGCGCAGATCGTCCGGATGCACCCCCGCCGCGTCGAACGCCGCTTTGTAATGCGCCACGTTGTCGTAGGCGTGCCTGAGCGACCATTTCAGGCGCTGCAGCTGCAAGGCTTGCAGCTCGTCGGCGCTGGCAGTTTCGATCGGTTCCAGGTCGCCCGGTGCAGGTATGCGTTGAACCATGTTGTTGTCCCCAGCGTTAGCCGGCCACCATGCCGGCGACGCGATGCGATTTGCCGCGCAGCAGGGCGATGGTGCGTCCCTCCTGGTTGCTCACCTTGACGTCATACACGCCGGTCTTGCCGGCCAGCGCCTGCTCCACCGCTTCGGCGGTCAGCAGGTCGCCAAGGCGGCCAGGCGCCAGGTAGTCGATGGTGCAGCCTGCGCCAACCGTATTATGGTTATGCGAATTGCAGGCGAACGCAAAGGCGCTGTCGGCCAGCATGAAGATGTAGCCGCCGTGGCAGGTGGCGTGCCCGTTGAGCATGTCCGCGCGCACCGGCATGGTCATGCGCGCGTAGCCGGGGCGAATTTCGGACAGCTGCATGCCCAGCGCACCACTGGCATTATCGCGCTCGAACATGGTCTTGCCGGCCAGTTCGGCCAGCGCCAGAGCCTGAGCCTGAGCCTGAGCCTGAGCCAGCGTTGGCAGCTCATCCATGAAAGCGCGTTCCATTGGCCAGCTTGCGGCGCAGCAGCGGCGAGACGCGGTAGCGCTCTTCGCCGTAAGTGGCGGCCAGGTTCGACAGCACCGTCACTACGTGCGCGATGCCCACGCTGTCGGCCCACGCGAGCGGCCCGCGCGGATAGTTCACGCCTTTTTGCATGGCGATATCGACCGCGGCGGCCGAGCACACGCCCTGGTTGACGGCGTCGGCAGCTTCATTGGCGAGCATGGCAACCGTGCGCATGACGGCCATGCCCGGCACGTCGTCAAGGCGGGTGACGTGCAGGCCGGCCGCCTGGAACAGGCCGACGACGGCGCCATAGGCCGCGTCGCTGCACTGGTCCGAACGGGCCAGCGCAATGCGGGTGGCGCCGGCCGGGTCGAACTGCAGGTCGTACAGCACGGTGTCGGGATGGTTGTTGGCGTTGGCGCGTTCGGTCGCCGTGCGCCCGTCGGTCAGGAACACGGCGGCGCCGTTGCAATGAAAGCCCGGTGCTTCGTGCTGGCCGGCGCCCGGCAAGGGTTTGCGGTGCGCCACGCTAAAGCCGGCAGCGCGCAGACGCTGTTCGACCGGTTCGGTGACGGCGTTTTTCACGCCCGGTTCAATGCTCACGCCAACCGCCTCCGGCTTGGGCTGTGGCGCTTCAAGGCTGGCTGCCGCTTTCACCGCCTCGTCGCCGTACTGGTAAAAACCGCGGCCCGATTTGCGGCCCAAAAAGCCGGCGTTGACCATTTCTTGCTGCAGCACCGACGGCATGAAGCGCGGGTCGCCAAAGTACGCGTTAAAGACCGACTGCGTCACTGAAAAATTGACGTCATGGCCGATCAGGTCCATCAGTTCGAACGGGCCCATGCGAAAGCCACCCGCTTCGCGCAGCACGGCGTCGAGCGTGGCCGGGTCCGCGGCCTGTTCCGACAGCAGGCGCAGCGCCTCGGCGTAGAACGGACGGGCGACGCGGTTGACGATGAAGCCCGGCGTCGACTTGGCGTGCACGGGATTCTTTCCCCAGGCGGCAGCGGTGGCGAAGACGGTGCCAGCGACGACCGGCGATGTGGCCAGGCCGCTGATCACTTCGACCAGCGCCATCAGCGGCACCGGGTTGAAAAAGTGCATGCCCACCAGCCGCTCGGGGCGGCGCAGTTTGGCGCCGATCGCGGTCACGGAAATGGACGAGGTATTGGTGGCCAGGATGCAGTCGTCGGCCACCACGTTTTCAAGGTCGGCAAACAGCATGCGCTTGACGTCCAGGTTTTCCACGATCGCTTCGATGACGAGCGCGCAGCCGGCCACCTCGTGCAGGTCGGCCACGCAGTGCAGGCGCGCATTCGCCGCTTGCGCGTCGGCGCCGCCCATGCGGCCTTTTTCCACCAGCTTGGCGTAGACCTTGCCGATGTCAAGAATGGCTTTTTGCACCGCCTCGGGACGGGTGTCGAACAGCTTGACCTCGTAGCCTGCGGCCGCGACCACCTGCGCGATGCCCGCGCCCATCGCGCCGCTGCCGATGACGGCAACCACGCTGCCTTTTCCCAGTGCCGTCGCCATGCTCACTCTCCCTTGAAATTTGGCGGGCGCTTGCCCATGAAGGCGGCTACGCCTTCCTTGTAGTCGGCCGTGTAGCCAAGTTCGCGCATCATCAAGCCTTCAAGCTGGAGCTGTTCGGGCAGCGTGTTGGCCGAACTGGCCAGCAGCGCCTGCTTGGTGTAGGCCAGGCCCTTGGTGGGCGCCGTCGAAAAGTGCACGGCCATGGCCATGGCCTGGTCCATCAGCGCTTCGTCGGGCACGCACTTCCAGATCAGGCCCCACTGCTCGGCCCTCTCGGCGGTGATTTTCTCGCCCAGCAGCGCCATGCCCATCGCGCGCGCATGGCCAACCAGGCGCGGAAGGTGCCAGGTGCCGCCGGTGTCGGGGATCAGGCCAAGTTTACAAAATACTTCGACAAAGCTGGCCGATTTACCGGCCAACACGATGTCGCAGGCCAGCGCCAGGTTGGCGCCGGCGCCGGCCGCCACGCCATTGACGGCGCAGATGACCGGCATCGGCAAGGCCTTCAAGGCCAGCACCAGCGGCGCGTACCAGGTTTCCACCGATTCGCCCAGGTCCACGCCCTCGGAACCCGGCTCGACGGCGCGATCGGACAAGTCCTGGCCGGCGCAAAAGCCGCGCCCGGCGCCGGTCAGCAGCAGCACGCGCGCGGTGGGCGACGTCTTGACCGCCACCAGCGCGGTGCGCACTTCCATGTGCATGGCCTGGGTGAAGCTGTTCAGTTTATCGGGGCGGTTCAGCGTGAGCACCGCGATGCCATTGTTCAGCGTGAATTTGATGTGTTCGAAGTTCATGGCTGTGCCCTTTTTATTCTGCTTGATCGAAGTCGACGACCACCTTGTCGGTGACCGGGAAGGCCTGGCAGCTGAGGACGAAACCACGGGCGATCTCGTAGTCTTCAAGCGCGTAGTTGGCGTCCATATCGACTTTGCCGTCGATCAGCTTGCAGCGGCAAGTAGAGCATACGCCGCCTTTGCAAGAATAGCGCATGTCGATGCCAGCGCGCAGGCCCGCGTCGAGAATCGATTCCTTGTCCTTGTCCATGGTGAAGCTGGTGTGGCTGCCATCCATGATGACGGTTACTTCCGTCTCGTGGCGCGCGCCGGCGTCCAGCGTGCGCGCCTGGTGCTGGTGCTTGGGAATGCTGGCGGCGAACAGTTCAATCTTGACGTTCTCCTTGGGCATGCCGGCTTCCTGCAAGGCGGCCGAGACGCCGTGCATCATGTCTTCAGGGCCGCAGATGAAGGCGATGTCGATGTCCTCCACGCGTATCCAGTGAGCGATGAACTGCTCGCACTTTTCCTTGGTGATGCGCCCGTTGAACAGCGCGATATCCTGCTGCTCGCGGCTCATGACGTAGGCCAGTGTCAAGCGCCCCATGTAGGTGTCCTTCAAGTCGGACAGCTCGTCCTTGAAGATCACCGCCGACGAGGCGCGGTTCCCGTAAAACAGCGTGAACCGGCTGTCAGGTTCGGCCAGCAGGGTGGTCTTGATGATCGACAGGATCGGCGTGATGCCGCTGCCGGCCGCAAAGGCGAGGTAGTGGCGCGCATTGTCGGCGTTCAGGGGCACGTTGAAGTGGCCCATGGGCGGCATGACGTCGAGCGTCATGCCGCTCTTTAGGTTATCGTTGGCCCAGCTGGAGAACAGGCCGCCTTGCGTGCGCTTGATGGCCACCCGCAGCAAGCCTTCCTGGACGGCCGAGCAGATCGAGTAGGAACGGCGCACGTCTTCGCCGTCGATCAGCGCGCGCAGCGTCAAGTGCTGGCCCTGCTGGTAGAGAAAGTTCGGCGCCAGTTCGGGCGGCACGGCAAAGGTGACGACGATGGCGTCGCGCGTTTCGTGGCGCACCTGGGCGATGCGCAAGGGATGGAATTTGCTCATTGGGCTCGTCTTAATGGCACTTGAAGTAATCGAAGGGTTCGCGGCAATCCAGGCACTTGTACAGGGCCTTGCAGGGCGTGGAGCCGAACTGGCTGGTGAGCTGCGTGTGGGTGGACCCGCAATTGGGACAGGCAACGATCAACAGCGGCTCGGCGCGGCGCTTGACGCCTGCGTGCAAGCCGCTGATGTCGACCACTTGCTGGGCCGGCGGCGCAATGCCATAGCCTTTGAGGGCGGCCTTGCCGGCGTCGCTCATCCAGTCCGTGGTCCAGGCGGGCGAGAGCTGGTTGACCAGCCTGACGTTATTGACGCCGTGACCGTGCAGCGCTTCCTGCACCGATTCGGCGATCACCTGCATGGCCGGGCAGCCGGAGTAGGTGGGCGTGATCGTGACGACGCAGGCGTCGCCCTCGAAAGCGACGGCGCGCACGATGCCCAGGTCGACCACGGAGATGACCGGTATCTCCGGATCGGCCACGGCGGCCAGCCAGGTCCAGACCTGTTCGATGCTGGCGCTCTGCGCGTGCATTACCACTGTGCGCCGGGATAGGCGCGCTGCAGGAACTGCATTTCGGCCAGGATGAAGCCCAGGTGCTCGCTGTGGCGGCCGGTTTTGCCGCCGCGCTGCATCCAGGCTGCGGGGTCGGGCATGCTCAAGGTGGCTTCGGCCAGGATCTCGGACACGTGTTCGAGGAAGCTGGCGCGCAAGCCGTCAGCGGCGGGGGCCACGCCCAGCGCGACCATCGCTTCATCGACGGCGTCGTACAGGAACACTTCGCCGCTGTACATCCACAGGGCGTTCACGGCGGCCTGGGTCTTGACGTGGCTGTCGGGGGTGCCGTCGCCCATGCGCACCATCAGGTCGCCGCTGCGGCGCAGGTGGTAGGTCACTTCCTTGATCGACTTTTCGGCGATGTCGGCGATGCGCGGGTCGGTGGAGGCGGTCAAGCCTTGCATCAGGAAATAGTGCCAGGTGTCGAAGTAGAACTGGCGCACCATGGTGTCGGCGTAGTTACCATTCGGCTGCTCGACGATCAGGCAGTTGCGCAGGTCGTGGGCGTCGCGCAGGAAGCTCAGAGCGTCTTCATCGCGGCCGCGCCCTTCGAGTTCACCCGCGTAGGTGAGCCACATGCGCGTTTGCCCGAGCAGGTCGAGCGCGACGTTGGTCAGGGCCATGTCTTCTTCCAGCGCCGGGCCTTTGCCGCACAGCTTGGAGAGCTGCTGGGACAGGATCAGGGCGTTGTCGCCCTGGCGCAGCAGGTAGTCGAATTTTGGATCGGTCACGGCCGCGCTCACAGGTTCTTGACTTCTTCCGGCATCGGGAAGAAGGTCGGGTGGCGGTAGACTTTGCTGTTGGACGGCTCGAACAGCGCGCCTTTGTCGGATGGGCTGGAGGCGACGATGTCGGCCGCGCGCACGACCCAGATTGAGACGCCTTCGTTGCGGCGGGTGTAGACGTCGCGCGCGTTATTGACGGCCATTTCGGCGTCCGGGGCGTGCAGGCTGCCTACGTGTTTGTGGGCCAGGCCGTGCTGGCTGCGGATGAAGACTTCCCACAGGGGCCATTCTTTGCTCATTTTTTGTTCTCCGGTGTTTTGTTCTTGGCGGATCATGGCGGAATGCGCGCAACGCGCTTTTCCGCCCTACGATGCTGCGTCAGCTCCAATCGTAGGGCGGAAAAGCGCGTAGCGCGCATTCCGCCAATCTCAATTACGCGGCGGCGCGTACCGCTTTTTTGTCGGCGTACGCAACGAGCGCATCGCGAAACCATGCGCCGTCGTCATAGGCTTTGACACGCGTGGCCAAGCGCTCGCGGTTGCACGGCCCGTTCCCTTTCAAGACATTCTGGAACTCGCTCCAGTCAATCTCGCCAAACTCGTAATGCCCCGTCTCGGCATTGAACTTGAGGTCGGGATCGGGCACGGTCAAGCCCAAAAACTCGGCCTGCGGCACGGTCTGGTCCACCATGCGCTGGCGCAGTTCGTCGTTTGAGAACAGCTTGATGCGCCACTGCGCCGACTGCGCGCTGTTGACCGATTCGGCGTCGGACGGGCCGAACATCATCAGCGACGGCCACCACCAGCGGTTCAGCGCATCTTGCGCCATCGCCTTTTGCTCGGGCGTGCCTTTGGCAAGGCTCAGCATGATGTCGTAGCCCTGGCGCGCGTGGAACGATTCTTCCTTGCAGACGCGGATCATGGCGCGCGCGTACGGGCCGTACGAGCAGCGGCACAGCGGGATCTGGTTGATGATGGCCGAGCCATCGACCAGCCAGCCCACGGCGCCCATGTCGGCCCAGGACAGCGTGGGATAATTGAAGATGCTCGAATACTTGGCCTTGCCGGAGTGGAGCGCGGCGAGCAGTTCGTCGCGCGAGACGCCCAGCGTTTCGGCCGCGCTGTACAGATACAGGCCGTGGCCGGCTTCGTCCTGGATCTTGGCCAGCAAAATGGACTTGCGCTTGAGCGTGGGCGCGCGCGTGACCCAGTTCCCTTCGGGCAGCTGGCCGACGATCTCGGAGTGCGCGTGCTGGGAAATCTGGCGGATCAGCGTCTTGCGGTAAGCGTCGGGCATCCAGTCCTTCGCTTCGATCTTGATGCCGGCGTCGATGCGGGCCTGGAAGGCCAGCTCCTGCTCGCCCATGTCCTCGGCCGTCTGGACTTTTGTCAGGCCGGTTTCCACCAATTGTGCGTACATGGTTGTTGCTCCCGTTGCTAAGACTGGGAAACCATAATACGATACAAAAAACCCGAAGTATACCACTTTTTGTGGATCATATTGTTTTTCACGGTAAGATTCGCGTATGAAACTATTGACTCCGACCGAATGGATAGCCCAGTTCCTGGCCACCGACCCGCCGCGTTCCAAGTCGCTGGTGATGACGATCTTCGGCGACACCATCGCGCCCCATGGCGGCACCATCTGGCTGGGCAGCCTGATCGAGCTGCTGGCGAGCGTGGGCGTGTCGGACCGCTTGC
Organism: Massilia sp. TWP1-3-3; assembly: GCF_049897805.1. Lineage (NCBI taxonomy): Bacteria > Pseudomonadati > Pseudomonadota > Betaproteobacteria > Burkholderiales > Oxalobacteraceae > Massilia > Massilia sp. TWP1-3-3. The sequence continues at coordinate 175,172 of NZ_JAFCWX010000008.1, read as the reverse complement.
TGCGCACCAGCGTGTTTCGCCTGGCGCAGGAGGGTTGGCTGGTGGCCAACCGCGACGGGCGCCGCAGTTCGTATGCGATCTTGCCGCAGGCGCTGCCGCGCTTTGAACGGGCCAACAGACGCATTTACGCGCCGCTGGCCACGCACTGGGACGGCAGCTGGACCATGCTGCTAGCGACCGGCAACAGTATCGACGCCCCTACCCGCGTCACGCTCAAGAAAGAGCTGGCGTGGGAAGGCTACGCGCAGATCGCGCCGGGCATGTTCGGCCATCCCGTGGCCAGGGCCGACGTGATCGCCGAACTGCTGCAGCGCCATGGCGTGCAGGGCAAGTTGCTGGTGCTGCGCGCCGGTGAACTGCCGGGCGTGGCGGGCCGTCCGCTGCGCGAGCTGGCCGCCGAGGGTTGGGATTTGTCGGCCGTGGTGCAGGGTTATCGCGGTTTCATCGACCAGTTTTCGGCCCTGCTGGCGCTGCTGGAAGCAAGCGCGCCGCTAGCGCCGGAGCAAGCCTTCGTGATCCGCACGCTGCTCATTCACGCTTACCGCCGGGTGCAGCTGCATGATCCAATGCTGCCGATTGAACTGCTGCCCGATCCGTGGCCGGGTTCAGCGGCATATGAACTGGCGCGCGCGCTGTACCGGATGACGCAGGCCGCAGCCGAGCAGCATGTGCTGGCCGCGCTGCGGCGCGAAGACGCGCAGGCGAGCGCCGCGGACGCTGCGTTTTACCAGCGCTTCGGGGGACTGTAAGCGGATTTGGGCTTGCTTGTGCTTACTTGTGCTTACTTGTGCTTACTTGTGCTTACTTCGATTACCTGCGGCTACCTGCGGCTACCTGCGCAAGGGCGGCGGATTCTGGTTCAGGCGCCCGATCGTGTCCCACATGGTTTCCACGGCCGGGCCGTGCTCGGCATAAAACGCCTTGGTGACGACCAGAAAATAGGCCTGCTCGTACACGGGCAGCGCCAGCATTTCGATCTTGCCGGCGAATTCGGGCAGCGCCAGCAAGCGTTCGCCCTCGTCCCAGACGCCGACTGCGGCGTCGCCCCGGCCGGCCAGCAGCTTGGACAGGTTGGCGTGCAGCGAGCGGCCCTGCTCATCCATCGGTGCGCCAATCTTGCGCAGCACGTCGATCATGGCCAGGCTGCCCGAGGGCACCAGCACCGGGCGCACCAAGCCCCCAACACGGCGCCCGTTCCAGGTGACCGGCCCGCCGCTGCGCTGGTACAGCATGATGCGCGCACGCATGGTGGCGCGCGCGGCATCGGGCACGCCGTGGCGCATCGGGTAGCGGGCATACGGCAGTACGTTGGGAATATAGGGCGTCATGGGAAACGCATGAACGACGTTCACTTCGGCTTCGGCGCGGCAGCGCGCCAGCGGCACGGCGTAAAATTCGAGCTCGAAACCGGCCGCGCGGGCGCCCGCTTCGACCAGCTTGCCGACACTGCCGCCGCCGTCGGGCAGCAGGTAGGGTGCGTGCGGATGCACGTCGGTGCACACGCGCAGCTTTGCGGCCAGGCACAGGCCAGGACACAGCAAAACAATGGTAAAGAACAGGGAAAACGGCGACACGCTCACTCCCATGGAGGATGTGCCGCCATTCTACAGCTGTTTAGCAATCGTAGTGAAAGGTGCTGTCGGGAGACGAGAGCGGGTTGCGCAGCGATTCGAGCGTGAAGTCGACGTCCAGTTCAGGCCAGTGAATGCGGGTCGAGCTGACGTATTTGACGCGGCAGATTTGCGGGACGGTCGCGTGTTCGAAACAGGGAAACTCGACGAACGGCAAATACAATTCTTCATCGCCGCACTTGATCCAGAAGCCATGGCTGTTAATGCTGGTGACTTTTGCCGATTTCAAGAAAATGCCTAACATGTAAACCCCTCCAAAGCGAAACCCGACCACGCGGCGCGTACCGGTTACAAAAATTAACAGCTACGCCAGTGTGTGGTTTGACATAGAACAAACAACAAACAAACAAACTGAGCAGTTACTTGCGTCCGCTGGAGATCAGGTAATTTTGCATCTGTGCTTCGGAGACCGATGCCCACATATTCTGGTCCTGGCGGAACCGCTTCCACGGCACGTAGATCTTGTTAAATTTGGCGTTCTTCGACGCCTCTTTCTCCATCACCTGGTTCGAAAACCGGTAGGCCGCATCCATGATGGGCTTGGAAAAATAATTCAGCTTGGCGCCGGCCTTGAGCAGGCGCGCGAGCGCTGCCGGATTCTTGGCGTCGTACTCGGCCTGCATGACGACGTGGGCTTCGTAGCTGGCCGCTTCAATGGCCGCCTTGTATTGCTTGGGCAGCTTTTCCCATTCCTTGATATTGACGTAGAACGACAGCTGCGGCCCCGCTTCCCACCAGCCCGGCGTGTAGTAATACGGCGCCACCTTGGCCAGGCCCAGCTTTTCATCGTCGTACGGGCCCACCCATTCGGCCGCGTCGATCGTGCCTTTTTCGAGCGCCGGGTAGACGTCGGCGCCGGCGATTTGCTGCGGCACCGCGCCCATGCGCTCCATCACGCGCCCAGCCAGGCCGGCGATGCGGATTTTGAGCCCCTTGACGTCGTCGAGCGTCTTGACGGGTTTGCGGTACCAGCCGCCCATCTGGGTTCCGGTATTGCCGCCCAGGAAATTGACGATGCCGTAGCCGCGGAAAAACTCACGCATCAGCTCACGCCCACCACCCTGGTCGAACCACGCCGTTTGCTGGCGCGACGTCAGCCCGAACGGCATGGCCGTATCAAACGAAAAACTGGCGTCCTTGCCGTAGTAATAGTAAGACGCGGTATGGCCCATTTCGACCGTGCCGGCCTGCACGGCGTCCATCACTTGCAGGCCCGGGACGATTTCGCCGCCGGCGAACACGCGGATCTGGAAGCGCCCACCGGTCAGCAGCGCCACGCGCCGGGTGAAGGTGTCGGCCGCGCCGAAAATCGTGTCCAGCGTTTTAGGAAAACTGGACGCCAAACGCCACTGGATGGTCGGCAGCGCCTGCGCCAGCGCCGGTGCGGCAACCACGCCCACGCCTGCCCCGGCGGCCGCCTTGGTAAGGAAAGAACGACGCTGCATCTGACCTCCAGCCAATGTTGTTAAATTTTCGTATTTACTAAAGGTGACAATTGTACCGTTAGTGAACAGGAAAGCGTACGCCTTATTTACTGCAACATTTATTGTCGAAAACCAATTGACACTTACCCAAGGGCGCAGCCCCCTGCGTCATCGAACTGTCACATGTTTGTCGGCACAAACTGTTGTTTTAATGTGCAAACGACAGCATCAAAGGCTATGATAATGCCTCGGCCATGCCGCATTTCCCCTTCCATCGACCCCAAGGACACACAATGTCTATCAAGATCAGCAGCCAGTTCGACGCCGGCGCCATCGACGTCGTCAGCGCCACCAGCGCCGGCGCCATCGACCTGAACATCCGCAAGGATTCGCACGCCGACATCACCCAGTGGTTTTATTTCCGCCTGCAAGGCGCGCAGGGCGAGGCGTGCACAATCCGCTTCCTGAACGCGGGCAAGACGGCCTATCCGGACGGCTGGAACGATTACCAGGCCATGGCCAGTTACGACCGCGTGAGCTGGTTCCGGGTCCCGACCAGCTTTGACGGCGAAGTCATGACGATTACCCACACGCCGGAAATGGACAGCGTCTACTACGCCTATTTCGAGCCGTATTCCTGGGAGCGCCACCTTGAACTGCTGGACCGCGCGCAACTCTCCGAGCAGGTGCGCATGCTCGACCTGGGCAGCACAGTCGACGGGCACGACATCAATGCGCTGGTCATCGGCAACCCGCAGGCGGCGAAAAAAGTGTGGGTCATCGCGCGCCAGCACCCGGGCGAAACGATGGCCGAATGGTTCGTCGAAGGCATGCTCGACGCCCTGCTCGACCCGGCCGACGGCTATGGCCGCCAGTGCCTCAAGGAGGCGGTGTTTTACGTGGTGCCGAACATGAATCCGGACGGCTCGGTGCGCGGCAACCTGCGCACCAACGCCGCCGGCGCCAACCTGAACCGCGAGTGGAACACGCCGAGCATGGCGCGCAGCCCGGAAGTATTCGTGGTCAAGAACAAGATGCTCGAGACGGGTTGCGACCTGTTTCTCGACGTGCACGGCGACGAAGGCTTGCCGTATGTGTTTGTGGCCGGCAGCGCCGCCCTGCCCACCTTCACGTCCGAGCAGGCGGCGGCGGAAAAGCTGTTTTCCGACCTGTTCAAGGTCGCCAGTCCGGACTTCCAGGACCAGCACGGCTATGGCGACGCGCCCTACACGCCCGAAACCCTCACCATGGGCTCGCCGCACATCACGCACGCATTTGGCTGCCTGTCGCTCACGCTCGAGCTGCCGTTCAAGGACAACGCCAACGACCCGGATCCGCACTGCGGCTGGGATGGCGCGCGCAGCGCACGCCTGGGCGCGTCGGTATTGCAAGCCATCGTGCAGTTCCTTAAGGCAAACAAGTAATCGTAGGAAACGTACTGCGGCGAAAAGCTTATTCATGAGAAAATATTTCATGACCAATTTTTCGCACCAGTACAGCAACTTTGACGGCCCCGGCGCGGTGCGCGCCTGCTTGCGCAGCATCGACTGGCAAGCCTGCCCGCTTGGGCCGCCGGCAGCGTGGCCGAGCGAACTGTCGGCCGTCGTCAACCTCATGCTCAATTCGCGCTTTCCTATGTTTGTCGCGTGGGGGCCCAAACTGATTTTCCTCTACAACGACGACTACGCCACCATCATGGGCGACAAGCACCCGGGTGGCCTGGGCCAGCGTTTCGAGCAGGTGTGGGGCGAGATCTGGCCAGTCATCGCGCCGATTGCCGCCGACGCCATGGCCGGGCGCTCCAGCTACTTTGAAGACTTGCCGCTGATGATCAAGCGCGACGCCAGCGTGCAGCGTGCCTGGTTCACGTTCTCGTATTCGCCCGTGGCAGGTTCCGGCGGCGGGGTCGGAGGGATCTATTGCGCGGTGGTGGAAACGACCGCCAATGTCGAAGCGCGCCAGGTGCAAGCGTTCCAGCTGCACCTGTCCGACACCTTGCGCGCGCTCACCTCGAGCGAGGCGATTGTCGCTGCAGCCAGCGAAAGCCTGGGCCGCGCCACCCAGGTCGCGCGCGTGCTGTATGCCGAAGTGGACGACGAGCGCGGCACCTTTTATATCCGGCGCGACTGGCTGGCCAAGGGCGCGCTCAGCGTGGCGGGCGAAATCCGCCGGCTTGACGACTTCGGCCCGCAGGTGATCGCGCGCCTGCGCGCGGGCCACCCGATTGCCGTGGCCGACGTGTTCACCGATGTTTTCACCGCGCCTTTCGCCAGCGCCTATCGGGCGATGGGCGTTGGCGCCATGGTCTCGGTGCCGCTGGTCAAAGGGGGCAAACTGATTGCGATTTTGTCGATGCACAGCGACGTTGCGCGCGCCTGGCACGACAGCGACGTGCGGATGGCGCAAGAGATGGCCGAGCGCACCTGGTCGGCGGTTGAAAGCGCGCAGGCGCAAGGCCAACTGCGCGAGTCGAACCAGCGCAAGGATGAATTTTTGGCGATGCTCGCGCACGAATTGCGCAACCCGCTCGCGCCCATTTCGGCCGCCGCCGAACTGATGGAACGCTCGCCCCAGGACGCGGAGCGCGTGCGCCGCACCAGCGCCGTGATCAGCCGCCAGGTGCGCCACATGACGGGGCTGGTGGACGACTTGCTCGACGTGTCGCGCGTGACGCGCGGCCAAGTCACGCTCAACCAGGCGCCGCAAGACATGAAGAACGTGGTGGCCAGCGCCGTGGAGCAGGTGCGCCCCTTGATCGGCGCGCGCAACCACCGGCTCACGCTGGAGCTGCCGCCGGAGACGGCGCAGGTGCTGGGCGACGAGACGCGGCTGGTCCAGGTGATCACCAATTTACTCAACAACGCGGCCAAGTACACGCCCGAGGGCGGCCATGTGCGCCTGACGATGGCGACCGAGCCGTCGCAGGTGATCGTGCGCGTCATCGACGACGGCATTGGCATTGCGCCCGAGCTGCAAACGCGCGTGTTCGACCTGTTCGCGCAGGCCGAGCGCACCTCCGACCGGTCGCAGGGCGGGTTGGGACTGGGACTGGCGCTGGTCAAGAGCCTGGTCGCGCTGCACGGCGGGCAGGTCAGCTGTTTTTCGGAAGGCGCCAACTGCGGCAGCAGTTTTTCGCTGCGCCTGCCGCGCTTTGAGGCCTTGCCCGAGCCGGTCGAGCGGCGCAAGCATCCGCGGCTGGAAGCGGCCGACGCGAATGAACGCATCATGATTGTTGACGACAATGCGGACGCGGCCACGATGCTGGGCATGCTGCTTGAAGCGTCGGGGCATGAGGTGATGGTGGAGAACAGGTCGCTGGCGGGACTGAAGCTGGCCACCGAGGCGCTGCCGGCGATCTGCATTCTCGACATCGGGCTGCCGGATATGGACGGTTATGAATTGGCGCGCCGTTTGCGCGAAGTGCGCGGGCTGGAGCGCGCGTTGCTGATCGCGGTGACCGGGTATGGTCAGGAAAGCGACCGCCAGCGCGCGTTCGCGGCGGGGTTCGATCATCACATGGTCAAGCCGGTCGATGCGCAAAAGCTGCTGCGCATCGTGGCCGGGCACAGTGTGTTGGCGGGAGTGTAGAAGGGGCAGCCGCGCCTTCACTACATCGTGATAGCAAAATGACCGGGTAGGTCGGAAAAGGGCGAAGCCCGCATTCCGACAAGCGCCGCCGAGACGCATGGCGGAATGCGGCCTACGGCCTTTTCCGCCCTACGTGACGAGGATCGCGGCGAGGTAAGGCTTATTTGCGGCCGGCGCTGATCAGGTATTGCTGCATGGTGGCTTCAGACACCGACGCCCACATGTTCTGATCTTGGCGGAAACGCTGCCACGGTTCGTACACTTTCTTGAACTTGGCGTTCTTGGCCGCTTCTTCAGCCATCACGTCGATTGCCGCCTTGTGGCAGCCAGCCATGATGTCTTTCGAGAACGTGCGCAGCTTGACGCCGTTTTTCAGCAGCCGCGCCAGCGCCGCCGGGTTCTTGGCGTCGTATTCAGCCTGCATCACGACGTGCGCTTCGTAGGTCGCCACTTCCAGCGCCGCCTGGTATTCCTTCGGCAGTTTTTCCCATTCCTTTACGCCCACGTAAAACGAGAAACTCGCGCCGGCTTCCCACCAGCCCGGCGCGTAGTAGTACGGCGCCACCTTGTACAGGCCCAGCTTTTCATCGTCGTACGGGCCGACCCACTCGGCCGCGTCGATGGTGCCTTTTTCCAGCGCCGGATAGATGTCGCCGCCCGCCAGCTGCTGCGGCACCAGGCCCAAGCGTTCCATGACCTTGCCGGCAAAGCCGCCCACGCGCATCTTGGTGCCCTTCAGGTCGGCCACGGTCTTGATCTCCTTGCGGAACCAGCCACCCATCTGCGTGCCGGAATTGCCGCCCAAGAAGTTGACGATGCCGTAGCCCTTGAAAAAGTCGCGCATCAATTCCTTGCCGCCGCCCTGCTCGTACCACGCGGTATGCTGGCGCGACGTGAGGCCGAACGGCACCGCGCAATCGAAGGCGAACGTGGCGTCCTTGCCGAAATAGTAGTACGACGCGCTGTGGCCCATTTCCACCGTACCGGCCTGCACCGCATCCATCACTTGCAAGCCGGGGACGATTTCGCCCGCAGCGAACACACGGATGTTGAACTTGCCGCCGGTCAGTTGCGAGACGCGCTTGGTGAGCGTGTCCGACGCGCCGAAGATGGTGTCCAGCGTTTTGGGAAAGCTGCTGGCCAGGCGCCAGTTGATGGTGGGATTGGCTTGCGCAATGCTGGGGGCGGCGATGATGCCGGCCGAGGCGCCGACGGCAGCCTTGGTGATGAAGGAACGGCGTTGCATGTAGAAGTCTCCGTGTTGTTGTGGTTGCCCGGCCTAGTGTATGTTTGACTGGGCAACCATGCAACGATTTTAACTCCCGCCGACCACCATCTTTTCGATCAGGATGGAACCGGTGACCTTGCTACCGCGCGTCAAAACGTCGTTGCCGACCGCAACGATCTGCTGGAACATGTCTTTCATGTTGCCGGCGATGGTGATTTCCTCGACCGGATACTGGATTTCGCCATTCTCGACCCAAAAGCCGGAGGCGCCGCGCGAGTAGTCGCCGGTGACGTAGTTGGTGCCCTGCCCCATCAGTTCGGTCACCAGCAGGCCGCGGCCCATCTTGCGCAGCATGCCGGCGAAGTCGTCGCTGCGTTTGGTGGCGGATGAGGACAGCGTGAGGCCATGCGCGCCGCCAGCGTTGCCGGTGGTTTGCATGCCCAGCTTGCGCGCCGAGTACGACGACAGGAAGTAACCTTGCACTACGCCGTCCTGGACCACATTGCGGCGCACGGTGCGCACGCCTTCTTCGTCAAACGGGGCGGCGCCCACGCCGCCAACAACATGCGGGTCTTCCAGGATCTGGATGTGGGGCGCAAAGGCGGCCGTGCCGAGCGAATCGAGCAGGAAGCTGGACTTGCGGTACAGCGAGCCGCCCGACACCGCCTGCACAAAAGCGCCCAGCAAGCCGGCGGCCAGCGGCGCTTCGAACAGTACCGGGCAGGTGCGGGTGTCAAGTTTGCGCGCATTCAGGCGCGCCAGCGCGCGCTCGGCGGCGTAGCGGCCCACGTGCTCCGGGTCGGCCATGTTGCGCGCGTCGCGCACCGAGGTGTACCAGTCGTCGCGCTGCATTTTGGCGCCCTTGCCGGCAATGGGCGCGACCGACAGGGTGTGGCGCGAGAACGGATAGCCGCCGATGAAGCCGCGCGAATTGGCCGCCACAAAATGGGACTGCTGCGCGTGCACGCTGGCGCCTTCGGAATTGGTGATGCGTTTATCCACGCCAAAGGCGGCAGCTTCGGCGCGCTGGGCCAGCGCCACCGCCTGCTCGGTCGTCACTTGCCAGGGGTAGCACAGGCGCAGGTCGCGCGGGGCCATCTCGAGCATGTCGGCGTCGGCCAGGCCCGCGCAGTCGTCTTCGGCCGTGAAGCGGGCAATGTTGTAGGCCGCCTCCACTGTGGCGCGCAGGGCAGCGGTGGAAAAGTCGGAGGTGCTGGCATTGCCGCGCTTTTGGCCGCTGTAGACCGTCACGCCCATGCCCTTGTCCTTGTTTTGCTCGATCGTCTCGATCTGACCCTTGCGCACCGAGACCGACAGGCCGCTGCCTTCGCTGATTTCGACCGCGCAATCGGTGCCGCCGATCTGCCTGGCAAAGGCCAGCACGTCGCGCGCCAGCTCTCTGAGCTGATCCTGGGTATGGATGAAAACGGATTCGGTCATGGGTGTTTTCTTCGACTGTGCGGTTAAAAGGGTATGATAGCAGTCGTTTACAGTTTTCACCGGTCGGCCTTGCGCCTATCGGATCTATATCATGCCAAATCCTAATCGCGGTGCCTGCGGGTTCCAATCCTCCGAATTCGAACAAGAGTACGAGCGGCCTTCCAAGTCCGAACTCAAGCGCCAGATGAGCGACTTGCAAAAGCTGGGCGAAGAGCTGGTCGCCGAAGCGCGCGACCGCGTCAAGCGCGTACCGATGCCGGAGGACGTGCGCGATGCGATTCTGATGTGCCAGACGATTACCAATCACGAGGGCCGCCGGCGCCAGATGCAGTTCGTCGGCAAAAAAATGCGCACCCTCGACGAAGCTGAAATTGCCGTCATCCAGCAGACCATCGACAGCTGGAAAGGCATGTCCAAGGCCGACACCGCCGCCCTGCATGCGCTCGAGCGCCGCCGCGACAAGCTGCTGGCCGACGACAAGGCGCTCACCGTCTTGCTGGCCGAGCATCCGGAACTGGACGTGCAGCACCTGCGCACGCTGATCCGCAATGCGCGCAAGGAGCAGGCCGAGAACAAGCCGCCCAAGGCCTATCGCGAAATTTACCAGATCCTCAAGGACCTGGCCAAGAAGGGCAAGGCCGGCGCAGCATCTGCGGCCGCAACCGACGCCGACGCCGAGCTTGACGATGACGAGTCCGGCGATGCCTGATTTGGCCGGCGGCGTGACGGCCGAACCGGTGGCCGAACTGGTGATCGGCCTGGTGTCGGTCTCGGACCGCGCCAGCGCCGGCGTCTATCAAGACCAGGGCTTGCCGGCGCTGGCCGACTGGCTGGCCGCCGCCCTCGCCTCGCCCTACCGCATCGAACAGCGATTGATTGCCGACGAGCGCGCGCAGATCGAAGCGACGCTGATCGAACTGGTGGACGTGGCCCGGTGCGACCTGGTCTTGACCACCGGCGGCACCGGACCTTCGCGGCGCGACGTGACGCCCGAGGCGACGCTGGCCGTGGGGACGCGCGACATGCCCGGCTTCGGCGAGCAGATGCGCCAGATCAGCCTGCAGTTCGTGCCGACCGCGATCCTGTCGCGCCAGACGGCGGTGATCCGCGAGATCGACGGCCACGCGGCGCTGATCATGAATCTGCCCGGGCAGCCCAAGGCCATCAAGGAAACGCTTGAAGGTTCGAAGGACGCCGACGGCAAGCAAATCGTACCGGGCATTTTTGCCGCCGTGCCGTATTGCGTGGACCTGATCGGCGGTCCGTACATCGACACCCATGCTGCCGTGTGCAAGGCGTTCCGGCCCAAGTCGGCGCTGAAAGCGCAGATAAGCGCGCAGTCTACCAATTGAAAAACATGAGCCAACTACTCGACAATATTGAAGTGGAAAGCGCGCCCAATCCGACGGTCGCGATCATCTGGATGCACGGCCTGGGCGCCGATGGCAACGACTTCGTGCCGTTGGTCAAAGAGCTCGACCTGGCCGGTCTGCCGGCGATCCGTTTCGTGTTCCCGCATGCGCAGACCATGCCCGTGACGGTGAACGGCGGCTATGTGATGCGAGCCTGGTACGACATCATGGGGCAGGATCTGGTCAAGCGCGAAGATGAAAAGGGGCTGCGCGCGTCGCAATTGCAGGTCGAGGCGCTGATTGCGCGCGAGAAGGAACGCGGCATTCCAGCGGGCCGGATTATCCTGGCCGGGTTCTCGCAAGGTTGTGCGATGGCCTTGCAGACCGGCTTGCGCCATCCCGAAAAACTGGCCGGACTGATGTGCCTGTCGGGGTATGTGCCGCTCGCGGCCAACCTGTCCAATGAGCGGCATGACGCCAGCGTGGCCACCCCGATCTTCATGGTGCACGGCGTGCAGGATGGTGTGATTCCGATTGCCCGCGCGGAGCAGTCGCGCGACTTGCTCAAGGCGCTTGGCTACCAGGTCGAGTGGCACGAATACATGATGCAGCACTCGCTGTGCCAGGAAGAAGTCGACGATATCGGCGCCTGGCTTAAAAAAGTATTGTTGGCCTGATTAAAAACGTAGGGCGGAAAAGCGATCGCGCATTCCGCCATGCCGGCGTTACGAAGGCGCACCCGTCGGCGGAATGCGCTTCGCTTTTCCGCCCTACGATGAACACTTACACTGAAAGCAGCAAATGAAAAAAACCGGAATGGCAAAGAGCGACGCCAAAAAATTGATGGGCAAGATGGCAGCTCCCGGCGCCGCCGTATTTGGCAACGCGGGCAACGCCGGCAACGCCGACAACGCCGTCGTCGACCGCAAGGAATTGCGCGAGCGCGAACGCGCCCTGGGCCTGGTCCCATTTGCCGTCAAGCTCAATGCAGACCTGGTCAAGCAGCTGCAGGAACACGCCAAAACGGCCGGCGTCGACTTGAACGAAGCCGTTGCCAGCCTGCTCGTCAAAGGCCTGGCCTCGTAAGCCGCGCTTGAAAACCATCGTCCTTGGCGGCTATGGGAACTTTGGCAGCCGCATCTGCCGCGCGCTGGCCAACTGGCCGGGGATCGAGCTGGTCGTCGCCGGGCGCAGCGGCGTCAAGGCGGCCGCGCTGGCCGCCGAATGCGACGCCGCTTCGGCCGTCATCGACATCACCGACGAACACCTCGGGCGCACACTGACCGCGCTCGGCGCCGAGCTCGTCATCCATACCGCAGGTCCGTTCCAGGAACAAGGCTACGCCGTGGCGCTGGCCAGCGCTGCGGCGGGCGCCCATTACATCGACCTGGCCGACGGACGGCGTTTCGTGTGCGATTTTGCGGCCACGCTGGACCCATGGTTCCGGCGCCAGGGCCGCAAGGCCGTCACCGGCGCCAGCACCGTGCCCGCCCTGTCGTCGGCGGTCATCGATCACCTCACCCAGGGCTGGCGCAGCGTCAGCGAGATTGACTACTGCATCGCGCCGGCGCAAACGGCGCCGCGCGGGATCGCCACGATGGCCAGCGTGCTCAGTTACTGCGGTGCGCCAATCGAAGTCTGGCACGGCGGGCGATGGGAGACGCAGTACGGGTGGTGCGCACCGAGCCGGGTGCAGTTCGCGCGTCTCAAGCCGCGCATCGGGGCGCTGTGCGACATTCCGGACCTTGAGCTGTTCCCTGCGTATTACAAGGGCGTGCAGTCGGTGATGTTTCGGGCCGCGCTGGAAGTGGGCGTCAGCCAGCGGGCTCTAGCAGTCATCGGGGCCTTGCGGCGCTGGGGGGTGATTTCCAGGCCTGAAGGCCTGGCTGGCTTCATGGACCGCGCCGCCGATCTGCTGGACCCGTTCGGCAGCGCGCTGGGCGGCATGGTGGTGCGCGTGCGCGGGGTCGATGGCGCGGGCGTGGCCGCTTCCCTGGCATGGCACATTGCGGCCGACGACGACAACGGTCCCGAGATCCCGTGCATGCCGGCGATCCTGCTGGCGCGCCGGCTGGCGGCGGGGGCGCCGTTCGAGGCGGGTGCGTTCACCAGCATCAGCCAGCTGACGCTGGCCGAGTTTGAACCGGAGTTTGCAAAATGGAATATGGTGAGCGAGATTGTCGCCAATAACGATGCATTGAAAGGGGAATGAGATGGCCAAGAAAGAAGAACTGGACGAAGAAACACTGGCATTGATTCACTGGTGTATCGAGGTGGAAGGTTTTCTGGTGAAGGGCGGCGCCACGGTCAAGCAGGCGCAGGATCATATTGAAGAGCAGGTCGAGTGGTTTACCGACCAGTTTTATGATGGGTTGACGCCTGAGGAAGCGGCCAAGGAAGCGCTGGCTTAGCAGCGTCGTCCTCGCGGACGGCTTGGCACTGCGAAGGGCTGTACACCGTAGGCCGTAGGTCGGAAAAGCGCAGCGCATTCCGACATTGCCAGCGTCAATGTGACGCATGCAGTGTCGGAATGCGCTGCGCTTTTCCGACCTACGGGGTAGCTAACTTTTTTTCGATTGCCGGCAGATGGGGCGGCCCTTATAGGACTCCTCATCGATTATTTGCTTTCCACACGGGAAATATCAAAAGTCCCCGGTCCTTCTCAGATTATTGTCAACTGTCAATAATTTCGAGCGAGGAACGTCATGAGCCGCATCATGCACCGCAGGCTGGGGGACAAGCCGCCGGTCGCCATCAGCGCGCAGGGAATGCTGGTGCGCGACAGTCTCGGCAACACCTATATCGACGCTTGCGGCGGCGCGACCGTCTCCACGCTCGGCCACGGCCACCCCGATATCCTGACCGCGATCCACCGCCAGATCGACCGCAACGCCTACGCCCATTCCGCCTTTTTCACTACCGACGTGGCCGAGGAACTGGCCGAGCGCCTGGTAGCGGGCGCCCCCGAGGGCTTGAGCGAAGTCTACCTGGTCTCCGGCGGCTCCGAGGCGATGGAGACCGCCCTCAAGCTGGCGCGCCAGTATTTTGTCGAGAGCGGTGCCAGCGAGCGCACCGTGTTCATCGCGCGCCGCCAGAGCTACCATGGCAATACGCTGGGCGCGCTGGCCGTGGGCGACAGCGCCTGGAGCCGCCACCAGTTCGCGCCGCTGCTGATGGACGTGCCGCGCGTGGCCCCGTGCTACGAATACCGCGACCGCGCCGAAGGCCAGTCGCGCGAGGATTACACGCTCGCGCTGCTGCAGGAACTCGAAGCGGCGATCCTGGCGGCCGGGCCGGGAAAGGTGATCGGCTTTTGCGCCGAGCCGGTGGTTGGCGCCACCGGCGGTGCGATCGCGCCCACGGCCGGCTACTTTCGCGGTGTGCGCACGCTGTGCGACAAGTACGGCATTTTGCTGATCGCCGACGAGGTCATGTGCGGCATGGGCCGCACCGGCACCATGCACGCGCTCGAACAAGATGGCATCTCGCCCGACATCGCCGTCATCGGCAATGGCCTGGGCGCCGGCTACCAGCCGATCGGCGCGGTGCTGGCACGCGGCGCGCTGGTCGAGCGTTTGCGCAGCGGCAGCGGCGTGTTCCAGAACGGCCACGCCTACACCGGCCATCCGGTGGCTGCGGCGGCGGCGCTGGCCGTGCAAAAGGTGATCGAACGCGACGACCTGCTGGCGGCCGTACGCCAGCGCGGCGAGGCGCTGCGCCGCATGCTGCGCGACGCCTTTGGCAGCCACGAGTACGTCGGCGATATTCGCGGCCGCGGCCTGTTCATGGCGCTCGAACTGGTGCGCGACCGGGTGTCGCAAGCGCCTTTCGATCCCGCGCTCAAGGTGCACGCGCTGATCAAAAAGCAGGCCATGGCGCGCGGCTTGATGGTGTATCCGGGCGGCGGCACGATCGATGGTCTGCATGGCGACCACGTCTTGATCGCGCCGCCTTTTATCGCCACCGATGCCGACCTGTCGGAGATCGTGTCGCGCCTCGCCGACGCGATCAACGCGGCGTTGCCGGGAGCTAAGCTTAAGCCGCAGCCGGGGTGGTAGCGTGCTCTGCGGCCCCCGCCGGCGGTGAGTCGACTACAATGCCTGTTCTTGTCGCGTGTGTGCATTCATCGCATTCATCGCATTCGTCGCATTCGTCGCATTCGTCGCACTCGTCGCGTTCGTCGCCTGCAAGGCCCTTGCATGATCGAGCGCGATTGTCGACAAGACGAAAGCGCCCATTGATGTATCCCAAAGAGTATTTTGTTGAGCAATTCGCCGACCTCGACACCGAGGCCTTGCTCTTCAAACTGTCCGGTGACTTAGCCGATAACGCACGCGACGCCGTCGTGACATTGCTGGGACAACGCGGCATCACGGCAGGCCAGCTCGACGCCCGAACCAAGGCGACGCAAAAGGCCAACATCCGGCGTCCCCGGGGCACGATCGAGTGCGATTATTGCGGTAACAGTGCAAAGAAAAAACCACTTTTCGACCAGGGGCAACAGTTTTGCTCGGCAGACTGCCTGCATGCCGCGCGCATCAGCGAAGCGGCAGTCGACCTCAGCGCGGGGCAGATCGGCGCGCGGGCGCTGGCAATGCGCTCTGGTGCCTGCCCCGACTGCGGCTCATCCGAAAGCGTGATTGAAATTCGTTATCATTACCGCGTGGTGTCCGCCCTTTACTTCACCAGCTATCAACGGAAAAGCCGCTTTTGCTGCGTTGCCTGCGGGCGCAAACAGAATTTCAAGTCTTTCCTGTTTACCTTTTTCTTGGGGTGGTGGGGCGTGCCCTTCGGGCTGATCATGACGCCAACGTATTTGATCGCCAACCTTGGCGAGCTGCGGGAGCAGCGTTCGGGAGGAGAACCGTCCGAAGACCTTGTAAGGCTTGCCAAGTTTCAACTTGCGGAAAAAGCCTACCGCTTGAATTACCGCTGATCACGCCGCCCGTTCGCGCCCGAAAAATCACCGCGCCAACTGGCGGCCCTGGCCTTGCATACGCGACAGTTCCTAATGCCAAGCTGTTGCAGCAGCAGCATGGCAGCGCCGCCGCAATCGCTCGTGCGTTTTGTCGAATCCAATGTCTCGTTTTGTCGCATCCGTCCCATGCAACGTCTTGTTTTCGCGTGCAGCGCAAAACGCGACAAGGCGACCGGCAAATTCGACAAAATGCGACATCAAACGAGACAAAACGCCCGAGGGCGCGCACAGGGCACTCCACCCCGGACACGCCCAACTTGCGGCTAATCTATTTTATATATTCAAGCCTTGCTGTACGCCAGCACCTCGGCCTGCTGCTCGCCCAGGCCGGCAATTCCCAGCCGCAGCTTGTCGCCTTTTTTCAGGAAGCGCTTGGGCGTGCGCGCATCGCCCACGCCCGGCGGGGTGCCGGTGGCGATGATGTCGCCCGGCTCGAGCGTCATGAAGCGCGACACATAGCTGACAATCTGCGCGACTGAAAAAATCATCGTCTCGGTGCAACCGGTCTGCATGCGCTTGCCGTTCAATTCCAGGTACAGGTCCAGGCGCTGGACGTCGATGACTTCGTCGCGGGTGACCAGCCACGGGCCGACCGGGCCGAAGGTGTCGCACCCCTTGCCCTTGTCCCATTGCGGGCCGCGCTCCTTCTGGTACTGCCGCTCCGAGACATCGTTGACGACGCAGTACCCGGCCACATACGCAAGCGCGTCTTCTTCGCTGACGTACTGCGCGCGCGTGCCGATCACCACCCCGAGTTCGACTTCCCAGTCGGTTTTTTTCGACCCCTGCGGCAGCATGACCGGGTCGTCCGGCCCGTTCAGGCACGTGATGGCCTTCATGAAGATGATCGGTTCGGTCGGAATCGGCGCGCCCGTCTCGGCCGCGTGATCGGCGTAATTGAGGCCGATGCCGATGAACTTGCGCACGCCCGCCACCGGCACGCCGAGGCGGGGATTGCCGCGCACCAGCGGCAGCGTCTTGTAGTCGACCTTGGCGAGCTTGCGCAGCGCCTTCTCCGACAGTAGCGATGGATCGATATCGGCGACGATGCCCGACAAGTCGCGCAGGCGACCTTCTTCGTCGAGCATGCCGGGTTTTTCTTTGCCAGGGCGGCCGTAGCGGACCAGTTTCATTGTGGGGTTTCCAATCGCGGTGCGTGAATATACTGTCGTGTACACATGGGCACTACCGTGCACGACCGCGATTGTAGCGTACCGGTCTACCTGGCGGGCGTGACGCGCCACACCGCGTTGCCCACGTCGTCGGCCACCAGCAGCGCGCCCGCCTTGTCGACTGCCACGCCGACCGGGCGTCCGTAGGCATCTCCAGCCTGGTTGACAAAGCCGGCCAGCAGCTCGATCGGCGCACCATTCGGCTTGCCGTTGGCGAACGGGACGAACACCACGTTGTAGCCATTGAGCGGCGTGCGGTTCCACGAGCCGTGCTGGCCGACAAAGGCGCCGCCGGCGAACTGCGGCGGGAACAGCGTGCCCTCGTAGAACACCATGCCCAGCGGCGCCACGTGGGTGCCCAGCGCGTAGTCGGGCGCGACGGCCTTGGCCACCAGGTCGGGGCGCGGCGGCTTGACGCGCTCGTCGACATGGTTGCCGTAGTAGGAGTACGGCCAGCCGTAGAAAGCACCGTCGCGCACCGACGTCAGGTAGTCGGGCACCAGGTCGCTGCCCAGTTCATCGCGTTCGTTCACCACTGTCCACAAGGCCCCGCTTTGCGGCTGCCAGCCCATGCCATTGGGGTTGCGCAGGCCGGACGCGAACAGGCGCGTGGCCTTGCTGGCCAGGTCGATTTCGACAATGGCGGCGCGCCCCTGTTCCTTGTCGATGCCGTTTTCGGCGACATTACTATTCGAGCCGACGGTGGCGTACAGCTTGGCGCCGTCCTTGCTGGCGATGATGTTCTTGGTCCAGTGGTGATTGAGCGTGCCGCCCGGCAGCGGGGCCACCGGCACCGGCACGGCGGAGATCGCGGTCTGCCCGGGCGTGTACGGGAACGCGACGACGGCGTCGGTGTTGGCCACATACAGCGTGGAGCCGACCAGCGCCATGCCGAACGGCGAATTGAGTCCCTTGATGAATTCAGTCTTCACTTCGGCCACGCCGTCATGGTCGGCGTCGCGCAGCAGTACGATGCGGTTCGGGCTGGGCACCGCCGCTCCCGCTTTTTTCATGACCTTTCCCATCACCCAGCCCTTGATGCCCTTGCCTTCGTCGGGGCGCGGCGGCGCGTTCGTTTCGGCCACCAGCACGTCGCCGTTGGGCAGTACGTACAGCCAGCGCGGATGGGTCAGGCCAGTGGCGAAAGCGGCCACCGCAAAGCCGCTGGCCGCGCGCGGCGTGACGCCGGCAGGCCAACCCTTGGCGGGCGCGATATCGACCGTGGGAATGAGGCTTTTAACGGGCTGGGGCAGCGCCGGCGCGGGCCCGGTGCTGGCCACCGGCGGCAGCATTGCCTTGTCGGCGCAGCCGGCCAGCGCCAGCAGAACAGACGACATCAGCAGCAGCGGGACTGGACGGGCGCGCAAGGTGAAAACGGTAGACATTGAAAACTCTCCTGGTAGGCATCTCTGCGGAGAATTCTAGACCATTTGCGCATTCGGCAACGCCGCCTACGGCGCGCCATCTTTACGCCGTACTTTGTTCGCGCCCGCGTCCTGCCAGCCCGGCAGGCATGCACGGCAAGGCCTCGTCCGCGCAGGCCAAGTCCGCCAGCGGCTGCAGTTGCTGGCGAAAGCGGCGCAGGGCGAACAGCACCAGTCCTGGCACCTGCAGCGCAATCAGCACCACAAAGGCGGCCCGGTATGCCTGCGCCGGATAGTGGCCCAGCGCGTCCGGCGTCCAGCAGTTGAGGATCTGGCCAAAGCCGCCCTGCACCACGCAGGCGCCGGCGAAAATGAGCATGTTCAGGCAGGCGGAGGCGCGGCTGCTCAGCGCCGCCGGCATGCTTTGCGCGACCAGCGTGTATTCAATGCCGGTGATGGTGCCGATCAGCGCGAACAGCACCGCCAGCAGCGGAAAGCTGGGCGCAAAGCCGATCGCCATCGCCCCTTGCAGCAGCAAAAACAGGCCGACCCCGATGGCGGCCACGTCATGCGGGCCGATGCCGCGCCGCCCGGCCCATTCGGTGATGATGCCCACCCCGATGGCGCCGAAAATCACGGCCGCCATGGTCAAGTACAGCAGGAAGGCAACCGAGGAATTGGACATGTGGCCAACGTCGGCCAGCCAGCGTCCGATCCACAGTCCCTGCAAGCCCAGGAAGATCGTATGCGAGGCCAGCACCAGCGCGATCACCCGGCGAAAACTCGGATGGCGCCATACTTCGGCCAGCGCGCGCCCGGTTGGCAGCGCGGCCTGCGCCGGTTTGACGAAGGTGCGCGGCGTGACAAACCAGATCAGCAGCGCGACGGCGGCGGTGACGGCAGCGAGCAGCGTAAACAGCGCGCGCCAGTCGGTGTAGTCGAGCACCAGGCGCACCGGCAGCGTGGCCGAAGCCGCGCCCAGCCCGCCGGCCGCCATCAGGTAGCCGTGTAGCGAAGGCAGCTTGCTCGGCGGCAGCCACGGCGCGATCCCCTTGACCCCGGCCAGCAGCGTGCCGCCCACCCCGAAGCCCATGATGAAACGCGCCACCATCAGGTCTATGTAGGAGCGGCCATGCGCGAACATCAAGGTGCCGCAGGCGGCCAATAGCAGCAGCACCAGCAGCGTCTTGCGCGAGCCGTGGCGGTCGATGGCGGCGCCCACCGGCAACTGCGCCAGCACCACGGCAAAGTAAAAGGCGCTGGTCAGCATGCCCAGCTCGGCCGTGCCCAGACCAAGCGAATCGACCAGGTAGGGCGCCAGCACGGCGTTGGCGTTGCGCAGCAGCAGCGACAGGAAGTGGCCCAGCGCGAACGGCAGGAACACGTAGAAAAAGATGCCGAGGCCGGCGGGGCCGGCGCCTTTGTGCGACTCGGGAAACGCGGTGGGATCGGTCACGGTGAACTCCTGGGAAGTAGCGGCCTGGGGCGGTTTTTGAACAACGGGAAACCGACGTTGTGAATAGGGACGTTACTATCTTTCAGGGAATTCTAATTGCTTGGAATCAACGTAAGTAGTAGCCGCAGTGCTCTTGCGTAACCGCAAGTTGCGTACAAGCAGCAAGCGTACATTGGGAATGCACCTGAGCAATATTGGGCCACATAAACTTACAAAGGACACTCACATGAAACAGCTCGTTCACTTTAGCGCCGCCTGCCTCTTGCTCGCGTCAAGCCTGGCCGGCGCCACCACCGATCCGACCCCGCGCGACGCTGTCGCGATGGTCGAAAAAGGCGCCGCCATGGTCAAGATCAAGGGCAAGGATGAAGTGATCCGGCGCATCGCAGCCAAGGACCCGACCTTCATCAACGGCTCGCTTTACCTGTACGTGCGCGACCTGAAAACCGGCGTCGTGCTGGCCCATCCGATCAACCGCACCATCGTTGGCAAGGACTTGACCGACGTGCCCGACACCAACGGCAAAACCTACCGGCGCGAAATCCTGCAGGTCGCCGCCAAGCAAGGCAAGGGCTGGGTCGACTACACGTACAAAAATCCCGAGACCGGCAAGATCGAGCCAAAAACCACCTACTTGCTGCGCGTGGACGACATCGTCCTCGAAGCCGGTATCTACAAGAAATAAGCCATGAAAACCCTGATCCTGGCCGCGATGCTCAGCCTGGCTGCGGCCGCCAGCATGGGCGCGAGCGCCCCGCCCGGCGCCGCGTCCCGCGCCAATCCGGCCTTCAAGGAGGAAGAGGCGCGCCTGTTGACCAAGCGCGCCGCCGTCATCGTCGACGCCATGGGCAAGGAAGAAATGATGATGCGCATTCACTCGGCCGATCCGGCCAAGGTGAAAGGCACGCTGGCGGTGACGATGCGCGACCTGTACACGGGCGTCGTGCTGGCCCACCCGCGCGGACCCAAGTTCACCGGCAGCGACAATGCCGGCCTTGACCCGGCCACGCGCTTTCATCCGCGCGACGTGATTGAGCTTGCCAAGTCCAGCGGCAAGGGGCGCGTGGGCGACACCTGGGTCGAGCGGGTCGGCGACGTGGTCCTCGAGGCCGGGATTCAGGACTGAGCACGCACTGACCACCCACGGACCACGGACCGGCCACGCAGCACCAGGGGAGCGCCATGCTGAACAAACTTCGGATCGGACCCAAGCTGCTGCTTGCCCCCGGCGTGGTGCTCGCCCTGCTGCTGCTGCTGGCGGGCCTGGCCTGGTACGGCATGGTGCGCCAGCATGCCTCGCTCGAGAACATGGTGCAGGTACGGGCCGCGCGCCTGAAGGCGGTCGCCGACATCGCGGCCGACGCCAGGCAGGCGCACGCCAGCACCTGGCAGCTGCTCGCGTGGATCAACGGCAGCTTTGCCCGCGAGCGTCTGGACGCGCTGCGCGCTGACATCGCGCGCCGCCACGCCGCGCTGGGCGGCGCGCTGGAGGCCCTGACGCACGTGGCCGCGCCGGCCGAGCGCGACATCGCCGCCGCCAGCGCGGCGGCCCTGGCTGCATACAGCGCCAGCACCGCCGAAGCGATCGAGTTGGCGCTGGCCGACCAGTCGCTGGCGGCGAACGCCATGCACAAGGCCGAACAGCAGTTCGGTGCGCTCGAAGCCAGCGTCGGGCAACTGGCGGCACTCGAAAAAAAACTGAGCGAAGAAGGCTACCAGGTCGCGGAACGGGAATTTCGCCAGCTGGTGCTGGGCATGGCGCTGCTGGTGCTGGCCTCGATTGCGCTCTCGCTGCTGGTGACGGTGCAGGTGCGGCGCGCCATGCTGGACGATATCGGCGCCATTGCCGACACGGTCGACGCCTTGGCGCAGGGGCGCCTGGCCGCCGGCGCGGCGCGCGCCGGGCGCGATGAAATCGGCGACACGGCGCGCGCCCTCAACCGCACCATTGAGCGCCTGGGCGGCACGCTGCGCGCCATCCTGGACGGCGTGCATGCGATCGACAGCGCCGCGCACGATATCGCCGGCGGCAACCACGACCTGTCGGCGCGCACCGAGCTGCAGGCCAGTTCGCTCGAAGAAACGGCCGGCGCGCTGCAGGCGCTGACCGGCGCGGTGACCGACAACGCAGCCAGTGCGCGCCGCGCCAGCGACCTGGCCGCGCGCGCCGCGCTGCTGGCCGAAGGCGGCGGCGGCGCCGTGCAGCAGGCGGTTATCACGATGGACCAGCTGAAAGCCAGTTCGCACAAGATTGTCGAGATCATCGGCGTGATGGACGCGATCGCGTTCCAGACCAGTCTCCTGGCGCTGAATGCGGGCGTGGAAGCGGCGCGCGCGGGCGCCCATGGTCGCGGCTTTGCGGTGGTGGCGACCGAGGTGCGCACGCTGGCGCAGCGTTCGGTGGCGGCGGCCGGACAGATCAAGACCTTGCTGGCCGCCTCGGTGGCCAGCATCGACGCCGGCAACGCGGCGGTCAACGCGGCCGGCGCCGGCATGGGCGAGGTGGTGGCGTCGGTGCGGCAGGTGAACGACATTATCGGCGCCATCAGCGCGGCCAGCGCCCAGCAGGCGGCCGGCATTGCCGAGGTTAATCTGGCGCTGGTGCAGATGGACGGCATGACGCAGCAAAACGCGGCATTGGTCGAACAGGCCGCTGCCGCTGCCGCCAGCTTGCACGAGCAGACGGCGAACCTGGCGCACGCGGTGTCGGTGTTTCGGATTGGCGAGGCCGAGACCGGGCCAAACTGCCATCCTGAAAACACCACTGAGGCAAGGGGCAAAGCGCCCCCGGCACGCACCGCACCGGAACGGCGCGCGAGCGCCAGTCCGATGCGCGAGCGCACCGCGCGCGGCCTGCCCTACCGTCCCGGCCTGGACCAACCGTCCGGCCGCCACGAAGCTTGAACGCGCGCGTCAGCGAAACGGGCGGCTCATGAAACGCGAGCCGGCCAGCCCGAAGCGCCAGGGCACCTCGAGCGCCTTGGAAATGCCGATCCGCGGACCGGCCACCACCAGCGCGGCGCCTTCGCCCTCGTGCGCCACCAGCGAAAACGGCGCCTGCGACAAGGCCGCGCCGTTCAGCGCCCGCGTCACCCCCAGGGCTTGACACAGCTTGCCCGGCCCCGAGCACAGCAAGCCGACCGCGTCCACCCCGCGCCGTTCGCGCATCAGATCGAGCCCGGCCAAAGGTTCAAGCGCGCGGATCAGCACCCCGGCCCCGTGGCCTGCTTCGCGGCAGACGAAATTGAGGCACCAGTGGATGCCGTACGAGCGGTAGACATAGGCGTGGCCAGGCGCGCCGAACATGGCGCCGTTGCGCTCGGTCGGCCCGGCAAAGGTGTGCGAGGCGGGGTCGCTCTGGTCGTAGGCCTCGGTTTCGACGATGCGCCCGCCCACGCCATCGACCAGCACCACGGCGCCGATCAGCTGGCGCGCCACGGTCTGCGCGTCGCGCGAGAAATCGATTCCAGCAATGAGCTTGTTCATGGGCCAATTCTAGCCAAAAAGCAGCATTGCCCGCCGCACAAGAAGCCAGGCGCGTTCCCGCGAAAAATTATTTTGCCTTAGTGCAACTTTGACGGGAGTAGTTTATAGTCGGCTTCTGCGCGTTTTCATGCAAAGCCAAAACCCAATGAGCAACCTAGCCGTTTGCGCAAGTTTGACCGCCGACCCGGTCGACGCGCTGATCAAGTCGATCCGGATTCCGCCCCGTCCCAGCCTGCTGTGCGACCTGCAGCGCGAACTGGGCGCCGACGAGCCTGACCCGCTCGCCATCGGGCGCATTATCGGGCGCGACGTCGGCATGTCCGGCGCCCTGCTCAAACTGGCCAATTCCTCGTTTTATGGCGGCAAGCGCCAAGCCAAGTCGGTCGACCAGGCCATCATATTGCTCGGCATCAACCAGGTCGCGGCCTTGATGACGGGCCTGCTGGCGCGCCAGGCGATCGGCGCCGACAATGCCGCGCTGGCCAGCTTCTGGGACCTGTCGACCCGGCGCGCGCAAGCGATGGTGATGTTGGCGCGCCGCCTGCGCATCGGCGCACCGGACGTGGCGCATACCTTCGGCCTGTTTTGCGACACCGGCGTGCCGCTGCTGATGGCACGCTTTCCTGACTACGCAGCCACCTTCGCCGAAGCGGCGCGCGACCCGCTGCGAGCGTTGACCGCGCTCGAGGACGAGCGCCACAGCACCAACCACGCCGCCATCGGTTGCCTGCTGGCGCGCAACTGGGGCTTGTCGACCGAGGTCTCCTGGGCCATCTTGCACCACCAGGATTACGCGGTGCTGGAAGACACGGCCACCGACGACGGCGTGCGTTCGCTGGTGGCGCTGTCGCTGCTGGCCGAAAGCGCGATCCAGCAATACCAGGGCATGCCCGGTTCGCTCGAATGGGACAAGGGAGGCGCGCGCGCCTGCCGCTACCTCGGCTTGTCGAGCGGGGAAACGGCCGACCTGCTCGACGAACTGCACGACTGCTTTCATGGCGAACACTAACAACCCATTTGACATCGCCGGCAAGCGGGACAATACTGGACTGATGCACATGTGGAGGGCTCGACATGCACATTTTGACCCGCACCCTGATGGCCAGCCTGGCTTGCCTGCTGGGCGGCCGCGCCAGCGCTCCCGAGGCGCCGCCCGCACCCAGCCCAAGCGCGCTGGCCGACCTGTTGACCGATGCGCGCGTGGCGCCACCGTCGGCCCCGGCCACGGCGGCGGGCCTGTTCGCCATGAGCGGACCGATGCTGGAATTTTTCAACAGCAAGCAATTCCAGGACGCGCTGCACGCGCGCGGGCCTGAATTGGGTTTGGTCGACGCCCTGTACGCGAAGAAAAGTTTAAAGCTCGAGTATGACGACAGCACCACGCGCGACGCCGCCGCCACCTTCGCCGGCCGGCGCGGCAATTGCCTGTCGCTGGTGATCATGACCGCCGCCTTCGCCAAGGCGCTCGAGCTGGAAGGGCCGCGCGCGGCCGTGCTGCAAGAGCCTGGCTTTACCGCCGCCCACAACACGCTGGGCGTTGTGTATTACACGCGCGGCGACAGTGCCATGTCTGAACGGGTGTTCCGGCGCGCACTCGCGCGCACACCGGCCGACCCGATGCTGATGAAAAATCTGGTGCCGGTGCTCGACCGGCTGGGCAAGGTGGCCGAAGCGCGCGCCCTGGCAGCGCAGCTGGCCGCACGCGATCCGGAGCCGCCCCTGTATTTCTTCGAGGCGGGGATCACGGCGATGGAAACGGGCGACTTCGCCGCAGCGAAAAAGCTGTTCGCGCGCGAAACGACGCGCTCGCCCTTCAACCATGAGTTGCATTACTGGCTGGGCCTTGCCCACATGCGCCTGGGCGAGACGCTCGCCGCGCGCAAGGAAATGGCGACCGCCTTATCCTACGGCAGCGGCGCCCAGGACAAGCGCCGCTATTTCGCCAAGCTGGCCCACCTGCGCTCGCTCAATTAGTGCTGTTTGGGCACAATGCTGTTTGTGCTCAGCGCTGCTGGTAGCGGTTGGCCATCTCGTTGCCGAGGTAGCCGCCGCCGATGATGCCGGCCACCGTCGCGAGCTTCTTGCCATTACCCCCGCCCACCTGGTTGCCGAGCAGGCCGCCAATAACGGCGCCGGTACCGATGCCCACATAGTTAGGCTGGCGCGGCTGCGGCGCCGGTGCCTGAGCCTGGTAGCTCGAGCTGTTGCTGTAGTGACGGGTACGCTGCGGCGCGTCGCGGTACACCACGCGGGTACGCTGGGGTGCATCGCGATAGACCACACGGGTCTTGGGCGCTGCCGCGTGGGCGCGCGGCGTCGGCTCGGCCAGCACTGCCGATGCAGGCGCCACCAGCGTGTTGACCGGTACTGCCAAGGGCTGCGCGGCGAGTTGGCGCTGCGCTGCCAGGGCCTGCTGGGCTGCCAGCAATTGCTGGGCTTCGAGCAATTGCTGCGCTGGCGTGGCGGTGACGACGGCTGGCGCCGACTGCAACTGCGCCGATTGGAACTGGGCCGGTTGCAGCTGGGCAGTCTGGGCCTGCGAATTGGGTAACCAGCCGGCGATCGCTGCAGTGCCGACAGCGCTGATGGTGATGACGGACAACGCCGCGGCTGCCATCAATGGGTGAATCCGGCTTGCTGTGGTGATCTTTTCCATGGTCTGCTCCTGTGCTGTGAATGTGTCTGCATGACCACCTTAACGGCGCGCTGCACGCAAGGCTAGGGCGATGCTGTATCAATCGTAAGCAGATGTAATCGATAAAAGACTCAAGGCAACTGCTGCAGTTCACAGCAACTGCTGCCAGCGTTCCAGTTTTTGCTCGAACGACATGGCGGCCAGCGCAGGCGAGGTCGATGGCAGGATCAGCGTGCGGTAGCCGGCGGCGGCAAACTGGGGCGCAAACTTGCCCGAGGTCTGGCCATTAAAGCCGACCACGGCCAACTGCGGGCACAGCGCGCGCAGCCGCGTAAAATCGTTGGCGGCCGGATGGCGGATGCGCGCATCGAGACTGCCCTGCCGCTCGCACGCCCCCAGCACGTCCCACAGGCCGACACCGTGCTTTAGCAGGCGCGCCAGACGCTCGGCGTACGGCAGCGCCGCCAGTGGTTCGCCGGTCAGCGCCGCCAGGATCGGCCACAGCGCATTGCGCGGGTGCGCGTAGTACTGGCCCGCGGCCAGCGAAGCGGCGCCGGGAAAGCTGCCCAGGATCAGGATGCGGGTGTGGGCATCGATGACGGGCGCCAGGCCGGTGAGCGCGGTGGGAGGGATGATCATGGCGCCGATTCTAACTTCCGGCGCCCCGCCCCGGTGTAAAATCGGCAAGCAACCCTACAACAAAAATGCCCAGTTCGGAGACCCGCTCACCATGACCACCACCGTACAGCCGCGCACCATCGACACCCTGTTGGCCCAATACGGCGAAAGCCACTTGAACCATACCAACGAGCTGATCCACTTCGTGTGCGTACCCGTGATCGTCTTCACACTGCTCGGCATGATCTGGGCCTTTCACCCGCTGGCGGCGGTGACGGTGGCGGTCATCGCGCTGGCCTACTATGTCCAGCTTTCCAGGCCTTTCGCGCTGGGCATGCTGGTGATGTCGGGCCTGATGCTCGGTTTGCTCAGCCTGATGCCGCGCCAGACCGTGCTGCCGCTGTCGATCGGGATCTTCATGCTGGCTTGGATCGGCCAGTTCATCGGCCACAAGATCGAAGGCAAGAAGCCATCCTTCCTGGAAGACCTGCGGTTTTTGCTGATCGGACCGCTGTTCGTGCTCAGCTTCCTGTACCGGCGCCTGCATCTGGCGTGGTAGCACCTGATCCTACTCACCGAACCCGTGCGCCTGTGGCGCTGCGTGCAGCGCCGGATCGGCCTGCATCAAATCGAGGACCAGGTGCGCGCACAGTGCCACGTAGGCGACCAGCACGGCGGTTTTCAGGTGCAGCAGCGGTTTCATGATCATTCCCCAAGAGAGCAACCAGCGTAGCGCCTTTCGCCTGGCGCACGCGCGGGAACGGCGCCGTATTGACGATGGTCAAGGCCGGAACGGCGCACTGTCGCTTTCGCGCAATGTTCAGCAGGAAACATCGAATCACCGTATACTTTCGCGATGTCCTCTCCCCTTCTTTTTGCGATTGCCTCCCTGATCTGGGGCTCCACCTTTTTTGCCATCACCTACCAGCTGGGCGAAGTCGCCCCTGCCGTGTCGGTGGTGTACCGCTTTGCGCTGGCTTCGGCTGCGCTGTTTGCCTGGTGCCTGCTGCGCGGGCAGAGCCTGCGCCTGCCGCGCCCGGCCGTGCGCTGGGTGCTGCTGCAAGGTTTGTTCACCTTCGCGCTGTCGTATGTGTGCACCTATACGTCTGAGCAATACCTGGTCTCGGCGCTGGTGGCGGTGCTGTTCGCGCTGATGGTGTTTTGGAACCCGCTGTGCAGCCGCCTCGCCTTTGGCACCCCGGTCGCGTGGCGCACCTGGGCCGCCGGCATGGTCGCCGTCAGCGGCGTGACCATGCTGTTCTTCCACGCCATCGCCGACGGCTGGGGCGAGATCGTGCGCGGCGGCGCCGGCACTTTTTTGTTCGGCCTGGCGCTCGCCGTCACGGCCACCATCGCCAGCTCGGCCGGCAACGTGGTGGTCAGCAAGATCCGCGAGCAGTCGTCGAACTTATTCCTGACCATGGCTTGGTCGATGTTCTCCGGCACTGTCATGGTGGCACTGTACGCCCTGGCGACGGGCCAGCATTTCACGCTACCCCAGGCGCCGCGTTACTGGGCCGCGCTGCTGTATTTGTCGCTGTTCGGCTCCGTGATTGCGTTTGCCGCCTACTTCACGCTGATCAACCGGATCGGTTCGCAAAAGGCTGTGTATATCGGCGTCGTCACGCCGGTCATCTCGCTGCTGCTGTCGATGCAGCTCGAACATTACCGCCCCGGTCCGCTCGAGTTTTCCGGCATGTTCGTGTGCCTGGCCAGCGTGGCCTGGGCCGTGCGCACGCCCTCGCCTACCCTCCAAGCAGCAATCAACCTGACCACCTACCCCGAGGTTCCATGACTACCAACACTTTTACGATCCGCCCGGCCCAGCCAGCCGACGTTGCCCACATTCACGCCATGATCGTCGAACTGGCCGTGTTCGAAAAACTCGAACACCTCGTCATCGCCACCGAAGCCATGCTGCACGAAGGCTTGTTTGGCGCGCGCCCGGCGTGCGAAGCCATCATGGGCGAAGAAAACGGCGAGATCGTCACCTTCGCCCTGTTTTTCCATAATTTTTCAACTTTCCTCACCCGCAAGGGACTGTATCTGGAAGACCTGTACGTCAAGCAAGACCATCGCGGCAAGGGTTATGGCCGCCAGATGCTCGTGGCGCTGGCGCAGCTGGCCGTCGAACGCAATTGCGGCCGCTTCGAATGGTCGGTACTGGACTGGAACGAACCGGCGATCAATTTTTATAAAGGGATGGGCGCCGAGCTGCTGCCTGACTGGCGCATCTGCCGCGTGGCCGGTGATGCGCTGGACGTACTGGCCAAAGGCTAAAAAGAAAAAACCCACGGGCATGCAATGCGCCGTGGGTGAACCCATGTGTTTAAGATGGGGAGGGGAGATAGAGGCTGGTCTACGTCTTCTTGCTCGTCCCAGTAATAATTACCCATCCGAAAAACGGTCCTTTGTTATTGCGCAAAGGTGCCTCATGCGCGGCGCATTGCAAGGCGTTCCACCCCTTCAAACAAAGCTTGCGTCAGCAAGGCCAGCAGCGCCGCCGGAATCGCACCCGCCAGCAACATGGCGTTGTCGTTGAGCGCCAGGCCGATCGTGATGCGCTCGCCATAGCCGCCGGCCCCGATAAAGGCGGCAATCGTTGCCGTCCCCACGCTCATGACCGCCGCCGTCTTGACGCCCGCCAAGATCACCGGCAGCGCCAGCGGCAACTCCACATGCAGCAGGCGCTGACCAGGGGAAAGCCCGAGCGCCTGGGCCGCCAGCCGCATGCCGGCCGGCACGCCCAGGATGCCGGTGCAGGTATTGCGCACCACCGGCAGCAGCGCATACACGACCAGCGCAATGAGCGCCGGCACGCTGCCTATCTTGCCCAGCAAGGAAATCAATATCGCCAGCAAGGCCAGCGACGGCACGGTCTGCAGCACGCCCGCCGCGCCCAGCACAACCTGGCGCAGGCGCGGCGCCAGTGCGGCCAGGATGCCCAGCGGAATGCCGATCAGGCAGGCCAGCACCACGGCTGCGGCCACCAGCAGCAAGTGCTGGCGCGTCAACGTCCACAGGTCGGGGCCGAACAGTTTATCCATCAGGCCGGCGCGCACGGCACTGGTCGTGGCGACGGTCGGCGCCAGCCACGCAGCCGCGACGCTGGCAAAGCTCTTGCCTTCCAGTTCGACCGCCGCGTTCATCGCGATCATCCGGTCCGCCGTCATCCGCCCTTCCAGGGCGCTGATGGCGCGCCAGGCTGCGGGAAAGCGCGCCGGCGCATCGAGCCGGTACAGCAGCACGGCGTCGTAGCGCGGGAAGTACGCCAGGTCGTCTTTCAGCACGCGCAGCTTGTAGCGTGCGATTTTTGCGTCGGTGGCGTAGATGTCGATCACGTCGACCTGGCGCTGGTCCAGCGCTTCGTAGGCGATGCCGTGATCGAGCCCGCGCGGCTGCTGGCGCAAGCCGTAGCGCTGCGCCAGGCCCGGCCAGCCGTCGGCGCGGCCGATGAATTCGTGCGACAGGCCAAAGCGCAGCGGCTGGCCCGCCAGTTGCGACAGCGTTGTGACGGTGCTGTCGGCGCGCACGGCCAGTGCGTACGTGTTGTTAAAGCCCAGCGGCACCGCCACGCCCAGGCCCCACGGCGCCAGTGCCGCGCGCATCGCCGCCAATGAAGTCGGCTTCGAGTTTTTTAATATCTCCAGGTCGATCGTGCCCAGGTATTCCGGATACACGTCGATGCTGCCGGCGCGCAGCGCGGCCAACACGATGGCCGTATTACCCAAGCCCTGGCGATGCTCGGCCTTGCCATGCGCGGCGGCGGTCTGGGTCAGCACCTCGCCCAGCACGTAAGACTCGGTAAAGCGCTTGGAGCCCACGTGCAGCACGTCGTCGGCATGGGCCGAAGCGAGGCCGAGCCAGCCAAGCAGGCACAGAGCGATGAAAGTGATTGTGGCGCGCACGCACGCTCCCGGAAAAATTAACCGGGCAAGCTTACCACCGGATCGCGCAGCACGCCGGCGTTGACGACGCCGCGGCACGGGTTCAGCCCGATCGCGTACGACAGGTCGGCCGGCCGCGCAATGTCCCACAGCGCAAAGTCGGCGCGCTTGCCCACTTCCAGCGAGCCGATGTCCGCCGCGCGCCCGAGCGCGCGCGCCGCGTGGATGGTGGCGCCGGCCAGCGCCTCCTGGGGCGTCAGGCGCCACAGGGTGCAAGCCATGTTCATCGCCAGCAGCAGCGACGTCATGGGCGAGGTGCCCGGATTGCAGTCGGTGGCCACCGCCATCGGCACCCCGGCCGCGCGCAGCGCGGCAATCGGCGGCGGCGTGGTGTCGCGCAAAAAATAGTAAGCGCCCGGCAGCAGCACGGCCACCGTGCCGGCAGCGGCCATCGCGGCAATGCCATCTTCGCCCAGGTGCTCCAGGTGGTCGGCCGACAGGCCCTTGAAGCGCGCCACCAGTTCGGCCCCGCCCTGGTCGGACAGCTGTTCGGCATGCAGCTTGACCGGCAAGCCGTGTGCGCGCGCCGCCTCGAATACGCGCCCAGTCTGGGCGTTGGAAAAGCCGATGCGTTCGCAAAACGCGTCGACCGCGTCGACCAGCCCGGCCGCGGCGAGCTGCGGCAGCATGTGCTCGCAAATATGGG
This sequence comes from Massilia sp. TWP1-3-3, assembly GCF_049897805.1. Taxonomy (NCBI): domain Bacteria; kingdom Pseudomonadati; phylum Pseudomonadota; class Betaproteobacteria; order Burkholderiales; family Oxalobacteraceae; genus Massilia; species Massilia sp. TWP1-3-3. The sequence continues at coordinate 144,207 of NZ_JAFCWX010000008.1, read as the reverse complement.
CCACGTAGTCGTCGGCGCGGCCGGCAAATTCGGGCGGCAGCGCGTGCGCGCCAAGGAAGGTGGTAACCACGTTCACGGGCAGCACCTGCCCGACGCGGCGCGCCACGCGCAGCATTTTCGCTTCGGCCTTGATCGTCAAACCGTAGCCGGACTTGATTTCAAGCGTGGTCACGCCTTCGGCCAGCAAGCTGGCAATGCGCGGCAAGCTTTGGCGCAGCAGGTCCTCGTCGCTGGCCGCGCGCGTGGCGCGCACGGTGGACATGATGCCCCCGCCCGCGCGCGCAATGTCCTCGTAGGTGGCGCCGTTCAGGCGCGCTTCGAATTCATCGCTGCGGTTGCCGGCATGGACAATATGGGTGTGGCAATCGATGAGACCGGGCGTGAGCCAGCACCCACGCCCGTCGTGCACCACGGCCGCAGGCGGCGCTGCAGCCCCCAGGCCGATCCAGGCAATGCGCCCGTCGCTTACGCCAATGGCGCCGTCGCGCAGTTCGCCATAGCCGCCGGCCATGGTTGCCAGCTGCACGTTGGTGAACAGGCTGTCCAAGCCGGTCTCGAACGGCCGCGCCATCGCTTACGCCTGGTTGAGGAAGATGTCGACCACGAACACGGTGGCCTGCCCCGCTTCGAGCGTCCAGATGGTGTTGGTGTCGAAAATGACGGCGTCGTACCGGACCAGGCCGATGCGTTCGGAATCGCTGCACACGGACAGGCTGTCGCCTTCGGCCAGGAACAGGATCGAGACGTCGCCGCGCGGCGCGAACTGGGACACGCCGTCCAGCACGCGCCGGCCCAGCTTGTGGTGGCAACGCTCGCGCCGGGTCATGACGTTGAAGTCGGTGCTCGGGCCACCGTTGAGCGTGGCGAGCACGTGCGATTCGCCCGCGAACTCGACCAGTGGCGCGTCGTAGTCGAGCGCGAAACGGCCCTCCTCGTCAATGTCGAGGAACACGCCCGGCCCGTCGACCAGCGCCAGCGACCGGTCCACGCCCCCAAACAGCGAAAACGGGCCGTCGGCGCCGATCGTCGCCAGGCTGATGCGCCAGTCGAACTTGTCGAGACTGGCGCCCGGCGGCGCGATCGCCAGTTCGGTGGTACTGCCGCCGCCGTTTTTCCAGGGAGCGGGCTCAAGGCCGGCAAAGGGGATCAGGAGTGTCATGCTCGCAGTGTACGCAATTGTGCGATGGTGTGCATGTATCGCTGTGCGATCGCCGCCTGCGCCACGTGGCTTTGATCGCGCACCACCCACTGCCCGCCGACCATCACGTCGCGCACCAGGTTGTCGTTGCCGCAGAAAACCAAGGCGCTCAGCACGTCGGCCGGCGCCACGTCGAACAGGTTCGGATGGTCGCTGTCGAGCACCAGCAGGTCGGCGCGCTTGCCCGGGGCCAGCGCGCCCACGGCGCGGCCAGCAGCCAGCGCGCCACCGGCAAGGGCGCCCCGCCACAAAAAGTCGCCCACCCGCCGCTCGCCCGGGGATGCGGCCACGTTGCGCTGCTGGTGCAGCAGGCGCTGGCCGTACTCGAGCCAGCGCAGCTCTTCCACGGGCGACTGCGACACGTGGCTGTCGCTGCCGATGCCAAAGCGCCCGCCTGCGGCCAGGAACGGCGCCAGCGGGAACAGACCGTCGCCCAGGTTCGCCTCCGTGGTCGGGCACAGACCGGCAACCGCGCCGCTCGCGGCCAACGCCGCGGTCTCGCCCGCATCGAGGTGGGTCGCGTGCACCAGGCACCAGCGTTGCGTCAGCTCGAACTGCTCCATCAGGTAGCGCACCGGGCGCATGCCGGTGGCGGCGATCGACTGCGCCACTTCGCCCTGCTGTTCGGCGACATGGATGTGCACCGGACGCGCCGGCGGCAGGCTGGCCAGCACCTCGGCAATCTGGGCGCCGGCGGCGGCGCGCAGCGAATGCGGCGCCACGCCCACTTCCACCTGCGGCCCGCGCAGCGGCTCGAGCGCGGCGATAATGTCCATCACGTCGCGTGGCCCGGTTTTGAAGCGCTGTTGTTCAATGCTGAGCGGCTGGTCGCCGAAACCGGCGTAACTGTACAACACCGGCAGCATCGTCACCCCGATGCCGGCCAGCGCCGCGGCGGCCACGATGCGCTCAGCCGTTTCGGCCGGGCGCGCATACATGGCGCCCTGCTGGTCGCGCTGCACGTAATGAAATTCGCACACCGACGTATAACCATGGCGCAGACACTCCGAGAACAGCTGCGCGGCGATCGCCTCGATATGCTCGGGAGTGATGTTGCGGGCAAAGCGATACATCAGGTCGCGCCAGGTCCAGAAGCTGTCCGGCCCCTCGCCCGCCTTCTCGGTCAGGCCGCCCAGCGCGCGCTGAAAGGCATGCGAATGCAGGTTGACCATGCCAGGCAAGGCCAGGCCCGCCTGCGCTTCGCCGGGCAGGAAGGTGGCGCCCGCAGTGACCGCGGTCAGGTTGCCGGCGCCATCCCATTGCATGCGCACGTCGTCCCGCCAGCCGTCCGGCAGCAGTGCGTGGCGCGCGAACAGCGACTGCGTCAGACCCGGATTCATTCGCCAGGCCAATCGACTGCCGCCGTGACGAGCTGGCGCAGCAAGGGCTGGACGCGCGCCGCCACGTCCGGACGGTAGGCGAACGGTGCGCTTTCATCCATGTACAGGCACTGGCACATTTCAAGCTGGATCGCGTGCACCTTGCGTGCCGGCTGGCCGTAGTGGCGCGTGATGTAGCCGCCCTTGAAGCGACCATTCACGGCCACCGAAAACGCCTGTTGCGCACGCGCGACGCCGACCACTGCCGCTTCCATCTGCGGCGCGCAGGTCGTCCCGTTGGCGGTGCCGAAATTCAGGTCGGGCAGGCGACCGTCGAAAAAGCGCGGCACCCGGGACGCGATCGAGTGCGCATCCCACAGGGCCACGCGGGGGTGGATGGCCAGCAGGCGATCGAGTTCGGCGCGCAGCTGGCGGTGATACGGCTCCCAGTAACGGACCAGCCGGGCGCGCACTTCCTGCTCGTTCGGGGCGTCGCCGCCGCAGTACAGCGGTTCGCTGGCAAAGGTGTCGACCGGGCACAGGCCCGTCGTCGACAGGCCCGGATACAGATTGGTGTCGTCATGCGGGCGATTCAGGTCGATCACGTAGCGCGACCAGCGCGCCGAGATCACGGATGCGCCCATCTCGCCCAGAAAGCCATACAACTGCTTGAGATGCCAGTCGGTATCGGCGCGCGCGCTGGCGCACGGCGCCAGGCGCAGTGCGATGTCGTCCGGGATGTCGGTGCCCACGTGGGGCATGGACACCAGCAGGGGAATGCGGCCTTCCGTGAACTCGAAATCCATCAGTGCTCCGTCGCGTTAATCGTCAAACTACACCGTAAAATTACATATACAGGCCTGCGAACAGCGCCTTGCACGAAGCGCTCAATTCGCCGCCAACCACCATCTGCCTGGCAGCCTCGATATCGGGCGCAAAGAAACGGTCGGCGTCATAGAACGGCACGCGGGCGCGCAGCTGCGAATGCACGTGTTCGAGCTGCGGCGAGGACTTGAGCGGCCGGTGAAAGTCGATCCCCTGGGCTGCGGCCAGCAGTTCGATGCCGACGATGACAGCCGTATTTTGCGCCATATCGTCCAGCCGGCGCGCCGCGAAGGTCGCCATGCTGACGTGGTCTTCCTGGTTGGCCGACGTGGGCAGGCTGTCGACGCTGGCCGGATGGGCCAGCGACTTGTTTTCGGACGCCAGCGCGGCGGCCGTGACGTGGGCGATCATGAAGCCCGAATTGATGCCCGGCTCGCGCACCAGGAACGGCGGCAGGCCGGACAAGGTAGCGTCGATCAAGAGCGCAATGCGGCGCTCGGCCAGGCCGCCGATTTCCGCGATCGCCAGCGCCAGCGTATCGGCCGCAAAGGCGACCGGCTCGGCGTGGAAGTTACCGCCCGAGATAATTTCGCCGCCCTCGGGCGAGCCGGCGTCGGGAAAAATGAGCGGGTTGTCGGTGACGGCATTCGCCTCGATCAGCAGCGTGCGCGAGACATTGACGATCAGGTCGATGATCGCGCCCATCACCTGCGGCTGGCAGCGCAGGCTGTAAGGATCTTGCACGCGCTCGTCGCCCACCAGGTGCGAGGCGCGGATCGCGCTGGCGGCCACCAGCTCGCGATAGATGGCGGCCGCGGCGATCTGGCCCGGCTGGCCGCGCACTGCGTGCACGCGCGCGTCAAACGGCGCGTCGCTGCCCTTGGCCGCGTCCAGCGATAGCGCGCCAGCCACCATCGCAGCTTCCAGCAGGCGCTCGGTCATGAACAAGCCATGCAGCGCCAGCGCGCTGGAGACCTGGGTGCCGTTGATCAGCGCCAGGCCCTCCTTGGCCGCCAGCACCACCGGCTTGATGCCGGCCGCCTGCAGCGCGTCGATCGCTTCGACCAGCTTGCCGTCGTGGCGCACCTGGCCCACGCCCAGCATCGCCAGCGTCATGTGCGCCAGCGGCGCCAGGTCGCCCGAAGCGCCGACCGAGCCCTTGGCGGGAATGGCCGGCACGATGCCCGCATTGTAGATGGCGATAAGGGTGTCGACGATCAGGGGGCGCACGCCCGAATAGCCGCGCGCCAGGCTGCCGATTTTCATCAGCATGATCAGGCGCACCACCGCGTCCGACAGCAGTTCGCCGGTGCCGACCGAATGCGACAAGATCAGGTTGCGCTGCAGTTCCTCGAGCTTTTCGTCGGGGATGCGCGTCTTGGCCAGGATGCCGAAACCGGTGTTGATGCCGTAGGCGGCGTCGCCCTTGGCCACGATGGCCTCGACCGCCGCCGCTGACGCCAGGATGGCCGGATAGGCGTTTGGCGTGAGCGTCAGCCTGGCCGGCGCGGCCCAGACGGCGCGCAGGTCGTCCATCGCCAGCGCGCCCGGCGTCAATGTCCAGCCTTGTTGGGTGTTTTTCATTGAGGGACCATAGGAAGATTGAGGTGGTTGCGCTTGGCGCAGGCAATTGCGGTTTCATAGCCGGCGTCGGCATGGCGCATGACGCCCGAGCCGCTGTCGTTGACCAGCACGCGCGCCAGGCGCCGGGCGGCGGCGTCGGTGCCGTCGGCCACGATCACCACGCCCGAATGCTGCGAGTACCCCATGCCCACGCCGCCGCCGTGGTGCAGCGAGACCCAGGTGGCGCCGCCGGCGGTGTTGAGCATGGCGTTGAGCAGCGGCCAGTCGGAAACGGCATCGGTCCCGTCGCGCATGCTCTCGGTTTCGCGATTCGGGCTGGCCACCGAGCCGGTATCGAGGTGGTCGCGCCCGATCACGATGGGCGCCTTCAGTTCACCCGTGCGCACCATCTCGTTAAAGGCCAGGCCCGCGATGTGGCGCTCGCCCAGCCCCAGCCAGCAGATGCGCGCCGGCAGGCCCTGGAAAGCGATGCGCGCGCGCGCCATGTCGAGCCAGTGGTGGACCTGCTTCTGGTCGGGGAACAGCTGCTTGATCTTGGCGTCGGTCTTGTAAATGTCTTCCGGGTCGCCCGACAGCGCCACCCAGCGAAACGGGCCGCGCCCTTCGCAGAACTGGGGACGGATGTAGGCCGGCACAAAGCCCGGGAAGGCAAAGGCATTTTCGACACCCTGGTCCTTGGCCACCTGGCGGATGTTGTTGCCATAGTCGACCGCCTTCACGCCCATTGCATGCAAGTCGAGGATTGCCTGCACATGCACCGCGCATGACTGGGCGGCGGCGGCAGTCAGGCGCGCGTGCTGGGACGGATCCTGTTGCGCGGCCTTCCACTGGTCCACGCTCCAGCCGAGCGGCAGGTAGCCGTTGATCAGGTCATGCGCGGAGGTCTGGTCGGTCACCATGTCGGGCACCAGGCCGCCGGCTTTGGCGCGCCGCACCAGCTCGGGCAGCACTTCGGCCGCATTGCCGAGCAGGGCGATCGAGACCGCTTCGCGCAGGCCCGTGTGGTGCTTGATGAGCGCGATGGCGTCGTCGATGTCCGTGGCCTGCTTGTCCACGTACTTGGTGCGCAGGCGAAAATCGATGCTGGACTGCTGGCACTCGATGGTGAGCGACACCGCGCCGGCAAAAGAGGCGGCCAGTGGCTGCGCGCCGCCCATCCCGCCCAGGCCCGCGGTGAGAATCCAGCGCCCGCCCCAGTCGCCGCCGAAATGCTGGCGGCCCGCTTCGGCGAAGGTTTCGTAGGTGCCCTGCACAATGCCCTGGGTGCCGATGTAAATCCAGCTGCCGGCCGTCATCTGGCCATACATGAACAAGCCCTTGCGATCGAGTTCATTGAAGTGCTCCCAGTTGGCCCACTTGGGCACCAGGTTCGAGTTTGCGATCAGCACGCGCGGCGCGTCCGGGTGGGTCTGGAACACGCCCACCGGTTTGCCGGACTGGATCAGCAAGGTCTGGTCGTCCTCCAGTTCGCGCAGGGACGCGAGGATCTGGTCGTAGCAAGCCCAATTCCGCGCGGCGCGCCCGATGCCGCCGTAGACCACCAGGTGCTTGGGGTTTTCCGCCACTTCCGCATCCAGGTTATTCTGGATCATGCGGTAGGCCGCCTCGGTCAGCCAGCTTTTGCAGGCCAGGTCGGTGCCACGCGGGGCGCGAATCTCGCGCGTGGCGTCAAAGCGGGGGTCAATGCCCATCTGGTTGATCTCAAGCGTCATGGCAGCTCCTGTGCGTGGTGCTCTCTGGCGCGGCGACACCGCACGCGCCTCGTGCAATGAACAAAGTTTAGGTTGTATAGACAACCCAGTCAACCGATTTAATTTAGTCGATCGGTTTGGCGCTGCCTGCGTACACCATGCGTCCCGCGACCCAGGTCTGGCGCACGGCCAGTTTGTACAGGTCGGCCGGCGGGATCGCAAACAGGTCGCGGTCGATGACGATAAAGTCGGCCCACTTGCCTTTTTCGAGCGAGCCGACCACGTTTTCCTGGTGCGCCGCGTAGGCCGCGTCGAGCGTGAAGCAGCGCAGCGCCTCGGTCAGCGTCATCGCCTGGTCCGGGTGCCAGCCGGCGGCGGGCTGGCCGGCGGCGTCCTGGCGCGTGACGGCCGCGTGGATGCCGAAGAACGGATTGGGCGACTCGACCGGAAAGTCGGAACCACAGGCGATGCGCGAGCCCTGCTTCAGAAAAGTGCGCCAGGCGTAGGCGCCCTTGATGCGCTGCGCGCCCACGCGTTGTTCGGCCATGTTCATGTCGGACGTGGCGTGGGTCGGCTGCATCGACGGGATGATCCCGATCGACTTGAAGCGCGCGATATCGGCCAGGTCCACCACCTGGGCATGCTCCATGCGGTGGCGCTGGGCGACGCTGGCGGTCTTTTTCACCAGCTGCTGGTAGGCGTCGAGCACCTGGCGGTTGCCGGCGTCGCCAATGGCGTGCACATTGACCTGGTAGCCGCGCTGCATCGCCTTGTCCATGGCTGCGGCGATGTCGGCGTTGGACCGGAACAGCAAGCCGTGCGACTTGGGTTCATCCGAATACGGCGCGATCAGGGCGGCGCCGCGGCTGCCCAGCGCGCCGTCCGCGTACAGCTTGACGGCGCGCAGCGCGTACAGGTCGCCCGCGTAGGACTTGAGCGGGCCGGCCTTGGAGAGCTGGTCGAAGTCTTCGCCCGTGTCGCCGATCATGCCGTACACGCGCGTGGTGAGCTTGCCGGCGTCGGCGTACTGGCGATACAGCGCATCGGCGGCCACGTTCAAGCCCGCATCGTGCACGCTGGTCAGGCCCATCGCCGCGATTTGCTGCAGCGAGCGATCGAGGATCGCGCGGGCCTGGGCATTGGTATGGCGCGGCAGGATTTTGGTGACCAGGTCCTGGGCCGCATCGACGAACAGGCCGGTGGCCTCGCCCTGCGCGTCGCGCACGATCTTGCCGCCGGCCGGGTCGGGCGTGTCGCGCGTGATGCCTGCCAGTTGCATGGCGCGCGTATTGGCCCAGGCTGCGTGGCCATCGACGCGCGAGAGCCACACGGGGCGGTCGGCAACGGCGCCATCGAGTTCGGCGGCGGTGGGAAAGCGGCCCAGTTTCCAGATCTCCTGGTTCCAGCCGCGCCCGACCAGCCAGGCGTGCTGCGGATTGACCGCCGCGTAGGTGGACGTGGCCGCGAGCGCGGCGGCCAGCGAAGCGCTGCCGGTCAAATCGAGCTGGGTCAGCTGCTCGCCCAGGCCAAAGACATGGCCGTGCGCGTCGATCAGTCCCGGCAGCACCGTCTGCCCATGCAGATCGATATGCTTGGCGCCCGGCGCCTTGGCCTTGGCCAGCGCGGACGAACCGACGGCCAGGATGCGTCCGTTCTGATCGAAGGCCATGGACGAGAAGCGCAAGAGCTTGCCCTTGCTGTCGAGCGTGTAGCCGTTGGCGTTATCAATGACGGTATTGGCGTGGGCCAGGGCCCCGACTGCCAGCAGAACCAGAACAGAAGAATGAATCAAGCGCATCAGCCACCCCCAAAAATGAACGAATTCAGAGTGTAGCGCGCAACCCCGGGGTCAGACCTCAATTTTGAAATAGTTTTTTAACTGGGGTCAGGCCTCCGATTTCTGGAAACTTCGCGCTCGATTGAGCGATGCTTGGTGGGCAGCTACAGGCCGCGCTAAGTTTGAAGGCAATTCCACGATTCCAGGAGGTACCATGAGCCGCTATCGCCGCCCCGTTTTTGCCAATGTCCCGCTCCACATCGTGCAGCGCGGGAACAATCGGAATCCCTGTTTTTTTTGCAAGGGCGATTACCAGGTTTTTCTTGGCATGATGGAAGACGCCCTTGCAGAGTTCGACTGTACCCTTCACGCATACGTGCTGATGCCAAATCACGTGCATCTGCTAGCGTCCCCCGTGGACACTACCGCGCCCGCTTCCCTCATGCAACGAGTAGGACAGCGGTACACGCAATACGTCAATCGCAGGTATCGCCGGTATGGCACCTTATGGCAGGGACGCTACCACTCCAGCCTGGTGGATAACGAAGGCTACTTCCTGACGTGCCAACGCTACATTGAGCTTAACCCCGTCAGAGCCGGCATTGTCGCCCATCCGGTGGACTACGATTGGTCGAGCTATCGCGTGCATGCGCACGGCGAACCGAGTGACATCGTGGTGCCCCACGATCTTTACCATGCGATCGACGCCGAAAAGCGCGCGAGAGAATCTTCCTACCGCGCGTTATTTGCGCAGGCGTTGCCAGAACCGCTGCTGGACCAGGTACGGCAAGCGACACAAAGCAACGGGATATATGGATCAGCGCAGTTTTCGGAACAGATCAGCGTCGCTTTGGGCCGGGATTTTTCCCGGCAGACTGCGGGTCGCAGGCCCTTCTGATTCCGCAAAAAACATTGCACAAATGTCGAGGTCTGACCCCAATTAAAAAACATTTCACGCGGCACAGTACCTTTGCCGCAGAGACAACAAAGCGCCAGATTTCTAGCCATAGGAGAAACAGTTGCACAAATTCGGAGGTCTGACCCCAATTAAAAAACATTTGCTTAATCGTGGTCTGACCCCGGTGGAGGGGTGCTTTCTCGCGCCAGCAGGGCGCGCTTGCGCTCGACGCCCCAGCGGTAGCCCGACAGCGCGCCGTCGTTGCGCACGACCCGGTGACAAGGGATCGCGACCGCCACCGGATTGGCCGCGCACGCGCCCGCCACCGCGCGCGCTCCCGACGGCAGGCCAATGCGCGCCGCCAGCTCGGCATAGCTGACCGTGGACCCGCTCGGCACTTGCCGCAACGCTTCCCATACGCGCTGCTGGAACACCGTGCCACGTACGTCCAGCGGCAAGTCAAAGCCGATTCCCGGCGCTTCGACAAAACCGACCACCGTCGCCACCGCCGCTTCAAAGCCGGCGTCCGCGCCCACCAGCTCGGCCGCCGGGAAGCGGTCCTGCAGCTCGCGCGCCAGCTGGCCGGCGTCGTCGCCCATCAGGATGGCGCAAATGCCGACCTCGGTCGCGGCCACCAAGATGGCGCCCAGCGTGCACTGCCCGATCGCAAAGCGGATCGTCGCGCCACTGCTCCCGGCACGGTAACGGGAAGGCAGCATGCCCAGCCTGTCGGGGGCGCCGGCATAAAAGCGCCCGCTCGAGCCAAAGCCAGCCGCGTAAATGGCGTCGGTGACGCTGGTCGCGCCGGCCAGCGCCTGCGCCAGGCGCGCGGCGCGCCCGGCCGCGGCGTACGCCTTGGGCGTGATGCCGGTGTGCGCCTTGAAGACCCGGTGGAAGTGAAAGCGGCTCATGCCGCAAGCTTGCGCCAGCGTGTCCAGGTCCAGCGCTGCCTCGCTGGCGTCGATCAGCCGGCACGCGCGCTCGACGGCGTCGCCATGACGCTCGGCCAGCGGCGGCAAGTCTGGCTTGCAGCGCAGGCAGGACCGAAAGCCGGCTGCCTCGGCGTCGGCCCGGCTGGCATGGAAGGTGACGTTGCGCTCAAGCGCCGGGCGCGCCGCGCACGAGGGCTTGCAGTACACGCCGGTGCTTTTGACGGCATACCAGAACAGGCCGTCGGCGCCGCCATCGCGCGCCTTCACGGCCGCCCAGCGCGCCGCGTCGCTGGCATAGGGTGCCGCCATGGTCTCAAGTTTCATGCTGCGCTCCGCTTTGTATTTACCTGGCGCTATCGTAGCGCGTACGGCCATCCGCAACACTCCCATTCTTGCTTTTGAATCGGGCCGCACGCGCGGTGCTAGAATCCATCCTCGGCCCGCCCTTCGGAGAGTAGTTTGGAACACCAGATTGCGCAAGACAGCACGCCCATTTTCCAGCGCATCAAGGACTATCTGATGAGCGAAATCGCCGCCGGCCGCTGGAAGGAGGGCGACGTGGTCCCGTCCGAACAGGCGCTGGTGCGCCAGTTCGGCGTCTCGCGCATGACGGTCAATCGCGCGGTGCGCGAACTGACGGCCGAACACGTGCTCACGCGCCGCCAGGGTTCGGGCACCTACGTGGCCCCGCAAAAGTACCAGGCCACGCTGGTCGAGATCCGCAGCATCGCCGACGAAATCCGCGCCCGCGGTCACCGCCACCACAGCAGCTTGCACCTGCTCGAACAGGCGCGCGCCACCGACCTGCTGGCGCTGCAGTTCGAGCTGGCGCCCGGCGTGCCGCTGTTCCATTCGGTGATCGTGCACTTCGAGAACGAGGCGCCGATCCAGGTCGAGGACCGCTGGGTCAATCCGGCCTGCGCACCCGATTACCTGACCCAGGACTTCGCCGCCGTCACGCCCAACGAACACCTGATGCAGGCCGCGCCGCTGCAAAGCGCCACCTACAGCATCGAAGCGCTGCACAGCCCGCGCGAAGTGGCCGAGATGCTGGCCATCGAGCCGCGCCAGTGCTGCCTGGTCCTCAAGCGCCGCACCCGCGCGCTGGGCCAGATCGCGTCGGTGGTGACGATGTGGCATCCAGGCCAGCTGTACCAGTTCACCGGCAGCGTCGGGCAATAATATTTCATGAAACGCCTTCGTGTGTAATATTATTTCACACGAAGACCTGAAAGATTATTTACGGCTATCTTTACAGCGCATTTAGAATGGGTCCATGCTCCCTTCCCGCCCCTGCTTGATCACTCTGCTGGATCACTCTGCTTGATCACTCTGCTTGATCACTTTTTAGCCGCCGCCGACACCATGCCCCTGCTCCGCCGCAGCCGCCACGCCCCTGCCCGCCTGCGCCTGAGCGCGCTGGTGGCGCTGGCGCTCATGGCCGGCGACGTTGTGGCGCTTGAAAAGGTCACGCTGCAGCTCAACGGCAAGCACCAGTTCCAGTATGCCGGGGTGTATGCGGCCCAGGAAAAAGGGTTTTACCGCGAGGCGGCGCTGGAAGTGCAGCTGCGCGAACTGGCCGCTCTTGACCCCGCCCAGCCGGTGCTGGCCGGGGAAGCGACCTACGGCATCGGCGACAGTACCTTGCTGCTTGCGCGCAGCCGCGGCGAGCCGGTGGTGGTGCTGGCCTCGATCTTCCAGCATTCTCCGGCGGTACTGATGGTGCGCACCGGCCCGGATGGCCAGGTTGCACTGCCCGACATCCGGCGCGTGATGCTGGCGCCGCGCAGCATCGAGCTGCTCGCGTACCTGAAAAAAAGCGGGGTACAGCTCGAGCGTCTGCAGCAGCTGACGCACAGCGCCAACCCGGACGACCTGGCCGCCGGCCGGGTCGACGCCATGTCGGCCTTCATCACCGATCCACCGGTGCTGACCGTCGCTGGCACCGCCGGCACCACCGGCACCACCGGCGCCGCCAGCTTCGACCTGCTCTCGCCGCGCACGGCCGGGATTGACTTTTACGGCGACGTGCTGTTTACCACCGAAGCCGAACTGCGCGAGCATCCGGCGCGCGCCGCGGCGATCCGCGCAGCCACCCTGCGCGGCTGGAGCTACGCGCTGACCCACCAGGCCGAGATCGTGGACCTGATCCGGGCGCGCTACCCGCAGCGCCTGGGACGCGAACACTTGCTGTACCAGGCCGGCCAGATGGCGGCGCTGATGGAGACCGACGTGATCGAAGCGGGCTACTCGAACCCGGAGCGCTGGCGCGCCATCGCCAGCATCTACGCCGCGCTCGGCCTGCTGCCGGCCGACTTTGCGCTGGACGGTTTTTTGTACAAGGCGCAGACACTGGACGTGCACATGCTGTACATCACGCTGTCGGCGGCGCTGTTCCTGCTGGTGGCGGCGGGCGCCGTGGCGTGGCGCTTCGCGCAGCTGACGGCATCGCTGCGCGCCGAGCGGCGCGCCTTGCGCGCGACCCAGGAGCAGCTCACCAGCGCCGAAAACCTGTGGGGCTTTGCGCTCGAAGGCTCGGGCGAAGGCATGTGGCAACTGACCCAGCCGGGCGGCGAATTGAGCCTGTCGCCGCGCTACAAGGAGCTGCTCGGCTACGGGCCGGACGAATTCGAGCTGCGCTTTAACGAGTGGCTGATGCACCTGCATCCGGACGACCTGGGCACGTTCCGCTCGGAGGCGAAAATTTTTACGCGCCGGGTGCCGGACGGCGACCGTACCAGCCTGTCGGTGGAGTTTCGGATCCGCTCCAAGGATGGCCAGTGGAAGTGGATGCTGGGGCGCGGCATCGTGGTGGCGCGCGACGCCGACGGCCTGCCGCTGCGCATGACCGGCACCATGGCCGACATCAGCGGTCGCAAGGAGGCCGACGAGGCGCGCGTGCGCGCCGTGCTCGAAGCCTCGCCCGAGGCGATGCTGGTGCTCACAGCCGAAGGGCGCATCCGCTACGCCAACGCGCTGTGCGCCAGCGGCTTTGGCTACACGCTCGACGAACTGACCGGGATGCAGGCCACGCGCTTGGCGCCCGGCATGCAAAATGCGGGCGCACCGAACCAGGTGCTGACGGCCTGGCGGCGCGACGGCAGCAGCTTTCCGGCCGAAGTGAACCTGACACCGATGCAGGCGCAGGGCCAGCCGGTGTGGATCGTGTCGCTGCGCGATATCAGCGAGCGCGAACGGGCCGAGGTGGCCTTGAAAGCGCTGGCGGCGCGCCTGCACGAGATCATCCAGATGATGCCGATCGGGCTATTCATCAAGGACCCGGAAGGACGCGTCACCCTGGTCAACAGCGCCTGCGAGAGCCAGTTCGCGCTCGCCGTCGAACAGCTCGCCGGCGACGCTTCGCACGACCGCCAGGCCTTCGAGGGCGGCGCCATGGTGGACTACGTCGAGTCTGCGTTCAACGCCGCCAGCGGGCGCATGCAGTTCATCCGCACCATCAAAAAGCCCGTCTTCAATGAGCAGGGCGAGCCCGAATACCTGATCGGCATGATGGTCGACATCAGCGACTCGATCCAGTCCGAGCGCCAGCTGCGCGAACTGAACGAACACCTCGAGGAACGCGTCGGCCAGCGCACCGTGCAGCTGGACCTGGCCAAGCAGGTGGCCGAGGAAGCCAGCCAGGCCAAGGGCCAGTTCCTGGCCAACATGAGCCATGAAATCCGCACCCCGATGAACGGCGTGATCGGCATGGCTTACCTGGCGCTCAAGACCGACCTCGATGCGCGCCAGCGCGACTACATCGAAAAGATCCGCTTCGCCGGCGAACACCTGCTGGGCATCATCGACGACATTCTCGATTTTTCCAAGATCGAGGCGGGCATGCTCGATATCGAGAACGTCGCCTTTACGCTCGCGCATGTGCTGGAAACCTTGACCACGGTGGTGGCGCCCAAGGCTGCCAGCAAGGACCTGGCGCTGCAGTTCGAGATCGATCCGGCGCTGCCGGCGGTGATGCAGGGCGACCCGCTGCGCCTGGGCCAGGTCTTGATCAACTACACCAACAATGCGATCAAGTTCAGCCACAGCGGCGCCATCATGGTGCGCATCATGATGATCGAGGAGCAGCTTGCCGACTGCCTGCTGCGCTTCGAGGTGCGCGACAACGGGATTGGCCTTTCGCCCGAAGAAGCGGGCAAGCTGTTCCAGTCGTTCCAGCAGGCCGACACCTCGACCACGCGCGAATACGGCGGCACCGGCCTGGGCCTGGCGATCTGCAAGCAGCTGGCGCACCTGATGGACGGCGACGTGGGCGTGGAGAGCGAACCTGGCGCGGGCAGCAATTTCTGGTTTACGGCGCGCGTGGGCAAGCTCTCCGCCGGCGCACTGGCCGAGCGCCACGGCCGTGGCGCGGGCGCAGCCGTCGGAGCGGTCCATCCCTCGCTGGACGGCGCGCGCATCCTGCTGGTTGAAGACAATACGTTCAACCAGCAAATTGCGCTCGAGATGCTGGAAGAAGCCGGCTGCACCGTGTGCCTGGCGCAGAACGGCCTCGAAGCGCTCGACCTGCTGGCTAAGGCCAGCTTCGACTGCGTGCTGATGGACGTGCAGATGCCGGTCATGGACGGCTTGCACGCCACGCGCTTGATCCGGCTCGACGCGCGCCTGCAGGGCTTGCGCGTGCTGGCCATGACGGCCACGGCCACCAGCGAAGACCGCGAGCGCTGCATGGCCGCCGGCATGGATGACTTTATCAGTAAGCCGATCCAGCCGGCGCTGCTGTGCCAGACGGTGGCGCGCTGGCTGCCCGCGCGCCACTGTCTGGCGCAGCAGGCTACAGCGGCGAGCGGGCCGGCGCAGACGGCCCCCGGCAGCGGCTTTCGCACGATTCTGGCGGGCGACCCGGACGTGATCGACCTGACGATCCTGGCCAAGCTGCTCAGCTACGACCAGGACAAAGTGCGCAAGTTCGCCTTCAAATTCTTGCACAGCACCCAGAGCGGCCTGGATGACATGGAAGCGTCGCTCAGGGATGGCAACGTCATGCGGGTGCGCGAACTGGGACACCGCATCAAGTCGGCCGCGCGCACGGTCGGGGCGCTGGGCATGGCCGAGATGTGCCAGCGCCTGGAAGATTTGCCGTTTGGCACGGCGCAGCTGGAACAGGCCGAGGCGGCCGCGATGGTGGCCGGGTTGTGGCCGCTGCTGGAAAAAATTACCGAGCACATCATGCAGAACACGACCTTCGCCAGCGACACCTAAGAGTGTTAGCTGACAGCCGTTTTTGTTGCAGTGCGCTGCGCAGGACGAACTTCCACGATAATATAAGTTCTTATCACCCCGATGACACCATGACCGACAACGCTGCCCCGTCCCGACTCCCCTCGCGCCCCGCCCAGAGCGTGCGCGTGCTGCTGCTCGACGACGACAACTTTACGTTGGAAATCATGGCCGACATGCTGGCCGCGCTAGGCGGGTTTGACGTGCGCTGCGAAACGCAGGCGCGGCGCGCGCTGGCCACGCTGGCCGGCGAACGCCCGGCCCTGTTGATCTGCGACTTGTCGATGCCGGACATGGATGGCATCGAATTCATGCATGCGGCGGCGGCGGCCGGTTTCCAGGGCAGCGTGATGCTACTCTCGGGCATGGATGGGGGCGTGCGGCGCGCGGCCGAAAGGTTGGCGCGCGCGCATGGGCTCAAGGTGCTGGGCGCCTGGCAAAAGCCGATCAGCGAAGCCGACCTGCGCAGCGCGCTGGCAACCATGGCAACGATGGCGTCCCATGCCGGGGGCCAGAACGAGAATTTGTACAATCCGGCGACACATCGGGCAAAATAGGTTATTATTTCGGCTAAATCCCCGCCTGACACCCTCTTGCCGCCCTTCCACATTGAATTTGCACACAGTGTCACCATCATAGTGTTGCAACTAAAAATACGGAAGCTGGCGATATGCAAAGCAGGGCCGGCTTGTCCCCAGGCGTTACACCCCTACCTCTGTTGAGGAATACATGAGCGAAAACATTAAACACATCAGCGATGCATCCTTCGAAGCGGACGTTCTCAAGTCCGAGCGTCCCGTGCTGGTCGATTTCTGGGCCGAATGGTGCGGTCCGTGCAAGGCCATCGGCCCCATGCTCGAAGAAGTCGCCAAGGAATACAACGGCAAGATTTTGGTCGCCAAGATGGACGTTGACGCCAACCAGGCCGTACCGGCCAAGTTCGGTATCCGCGGCATTCCAACTCTGATCCTGTTCAAGAATGGTGTCGTGGCTGCCCAAAAAGTTGGCGCCCTCGCCAAAGGCCAGCTGACGTCGTTCATCGACAGCAACATCTAAACAATCCATGTGACGGCAGCGCGCCCGCGTTGCCGTCTTTGATTAACCCACGCTGTTCCCTCCCCTACCTTTACTTCCCGTCACGGGACTCAACTCATGCATTTATCTGAACTGAAGGCTATGCACGTCTCTGCTCTACTGGAGATGGCAATTGGCCTCGATATCGACAACGCGGCCCGGCTGCGTAAACAAGAACTGATGTTCGCCATTCTCAAGAAGCGCGCGAAGTCAGGCGAACAGATTTTCGGCGACGGCGCCCTCGAGGTGTTGCCAGACGGCTTTGGCTTCCTGCGCTCGCCCGACGCCAGCTACATGGCGTCCACCGACGACATTTATATTTCACCTTCGCAAATTCGCCGTTTCAACCTGCACACGGGTGACTCGATCGAAGGCGAAGTGCGCACCCCGAAAGACGGCGAGCGCTATTTTGCGCTGGTCAAGGTTGACAAGGTCAACGGCGAATCTCCGGAAGCGAGCAAGCATCGCATTCTGTTCGAGAACCTGACCCCGCTGCACCCGAACGAGCCGCTGCGCCTCGAGCGCGAAATGAATGGCCAGGAAAACATCACCGGCCGCATCATCGACCTGATCGCCCCGATCGGCAAGGGCCAGCGCGGTTTGCTGGTGGCGTCCCCCAAGTCGGGCAAGTCGGTCATCCTGCAGCACATCGCCCATGCAATTACCGCCAACCATCCCGACTGCACGCTGATCGTCTTGCTGATCGACGAGCGTCCGGAAGAAGTGACGGAAATGCAGCGTTCGGTGCGCGGCGAAGTGGTGGCCTCCACCTTTGACGAGCCGGCCACGCGCCACGTGCAAGTGGCCGAGATGGTGCTGGAAAAAGCCAAGCGCCTCGTTGAAATGAAGAAAGACGTGATCATTTTGCTGGACTCGATCACCCGCCTGGCGCGCGCCTACAACACTGTCATTCCTGCTTCCGGCAAGGTGTTGACCGGTGGTGTGGATGCCAATGCGCTGCAGCGTCCGAAGCGTTTCTTTGGCGCGGCCCGCAATATCGAAGAAGGCGGTTCGCTGACCATTATCGCGACCGCGCTGATCGAGACCGGTTCGCGTATGGATGACGTGATTTACGAGGAATTCAAGGGTACCGGCAACATGGAAGTCCACCTCGAGCGCCGCTTGGCCGAGAAGCGGGTTTATCCGGCGATCAACCTGAACAAATCCGGTACGCGCCGCGAAGAGTTGCTGATCAAGGCAGACCAGTTGCAGAAGATCTGGATTTTGCGCAAGCTGCTGTACTCGATGGACGAGATCGAAGCGATGGAGTTCATCCTCGACAAGATGAAGGCGACGAAGAACAATAATGAGTTCTTCGACATGATGCGCCGCGGCGGTTAACGTCAAAGCATCAAAAAAAATGGACGGCTTGCCGTCCGTTTTTACGTGGTAAAGCAGTGTTGGCATGGGGTCGGACCCCGGTTTTCTTTTAGGGGTCGGCCCCCGGTGCGACGGCGACTGAACATGTTGACGCCAGCGCCGCCGTCGAACCGGGGTCGGACTCCACGCCAACATGCGCCGACAGCCATTGCCTGAAGTCCCAAAACCCCTGTATAATCGCCGGTTGCAGTATTTAAACCCTGGCAAGTGAGCGGCAACCGGGTCAAGAAGCGTCACCGACCGACGAAGTGCTGTTTGGCTACCTACCTAAAAAGGCAATACCATGCGTAAAGATATCCACCCAGATTACCGCGAAGTAGTGTTCCACGACCTGTCGTGCGACTTCAAATTCGTGACCCGCTCGACCATCCAGACCCGCGACAAGATTACCCACGACGGTAAAGAATACCCACTGGTCAAGATCGAGGTGTCGGCTGAATCGCATCCGTTCTACACGGGCAAGCACAAAATCGTCGACACGGCTGGCCGCGTCGAGAAGTTCCGCCAGAAATTCGGCGCAGTCGGTTCCAAGACCGCAGTTGCAAACGGCTAAGTTTTTGCCGCGCAAGATCGAAAAAGCAGCCACGGCTGCTTTTTTTTCGTTGATACTACGTCCACCCTTATTTCCCCAGTGCCCATGTTATCGATGAAGCCAGTCCGCCTCGCCGCCGCCGCCACCCTCGCCCTGCCCCGCTGGGCCTTGTTCGGCCTGGGCTTGCTGTACATCCTGCCCGGACTGATTGGCCGCGACCTGTGGAAAGATGACGCCGGCAGCTTCGGCATCATGTGGACCATGGCGCAAGGCAACCTGCACGACTGGTTCGCGCCCAACATCGCCGGCCTGCCGGTCGATAGCGAAGGACCGCTTGCGTTCTGGCTTGGCGCCTTGTGCATCAAGCTGTTCGGCTGGTTGCTGGGCGATATCATGGCTGCGCGCGTCTCGACCATGGGCATTTTTGTCGTGGGCGCCATGTCGGTCTGGTACACGGCGTTTCACCTGGGCCGCAGGCCCGAAGCGCAGCCGCTGCGCCTGGCCTTTGGCGGCCAGCCCGAACCGAACGACTACGGCCGCACCCTGGCCGACACGGCCGCACTGATCTATCTCGGCTGCCTGGGCCTCTTGCTGTTCAGCCACGAAACGCTGGCGGTCACGCTGCAGGGCACGCTGGTCGCCTATTTCCTGTACCGCGCCGTGCGCTACGTGGAGGCGCCATCGCTGCGCAATATCGCCCTGATCGGCTTGTCGCTGGGCTTGCTGACGCTGGCGCGCGGCTGGCAAACGCCGGTGACGCTGGCGCTGGCCTTGCTCCTGTGCAGCCGTTTCCTCGACATGCCGCTGCCGCGCACCCTCGCCCACCTCGGCCTGGCCGTGCTGACGGCGTTGCTGATCGCCCTGCTCTGGATTTTCCCTGCCGTCGTGCTGATCCCCGGCGACGCGGTCAACCCGGTCCAGGGCTGGATGCTGTGGAGCGCCAGCCAGGTCGGCTTTCCCACCTGGGCGTCGATCGCGACCTTCCTGCGCGTGGGCATCTGGTTTTTCTGGCCCGCATGGCCGTTTGCGGCCTGGGCCATTTACGCCTGGCGGCGCCAGGACAACTTGCTGCACATTGTCTTGCCGCTGACCTTCCTGGCCACGCTGACGGTTTTGATCGTGCTCGACCCGGTGCCCCAGAATGGCGACCTGCTCAAGCTGTTGCCGCCGCTGGCCATCATGGCCGCCTTCGGCATGCCGACCATGAAACGGGGCACCATCAACGCCATCGACTGGTTTTCGGTGATGGTGCTCACCATGCTGGCCGGCATGCTGTGGATGTTCTGGATTGCCCAGTTGAGCGGCATGCCGGCCTGGGCGGCGCGCAATGCGGCGAAATTGCTGCCCGGCTTTGTGCCGGAGTTTAGCGCCGTGCCCTTCATTGTTGCCGCCTGCGCGAGCGTGGGCTGGATCGCCTTGGTGCTGTGGCGCATTTCGCGTCAGCCGGCCGTGCTGTGGCGCGCCGTGGTGCTGTCGTCCGGTGGGCTGATCCTGCTGTGGGTGCTGTTGATGACGCTGTTCCTACCGGACCTTAACTACAGCAAGAGCTACGCCACCGTGGCCCGGCAATTGGCGGCTAACCTGCCGGCGGGCGACAAGTGCGTGGATGGCCACGTCGGCCTGCCGCAGCGCGCGTCGTTCGCCTACTATGGCGCTGTGCCGTTTGCCCCGGTCGGCGAGAAGCAGGGCTGTTCACTGTTGCTGGTGCAAGACAGCGTCAAGCTGCGCGACGACAAGGAACGCGCGCCCGTGCATGACCCGGCGCAGTGGCAGCAGATCTGGGAAGGCCGGCGCGCATCGGACCGCGACGAACGCTTCAAGCTGTACCAGCGCAAGTAGCTCGATGGATCTGGATGCGATCGCGGTGTTCGTCAAGGTGGTTGAGGCAGGCAATTTTGCGAGCGCGGCCCGGCTGTTGAACATGCCTAAAACCACGGTCAGCGCCAAAGTAGCGGCCCTGGAAAAGCGCCTGGGCACGATCCTGATCCAGCGCACCACGCGCAAACTTTACGTGACGCAAGCGGGCGAGCAGTATTACCGTCACTGCGCCACTGCTGTGCGCGAAATCGCGCTGGGCGAAGCGGCCCTGATGGCGACGCACAATACCCCGTCCGGGGTGTTGAAACTGACTGCGCCCGTCGATCTTGGCCACACCTTGTTGCCCAAGATCGTACACGCCTACCTGGAACGCTACCCTGGCACCAGGGTCGAACTGCTGCTGTCGAACCGCATGGCGGATCTTGTGGGAGAAGGCATTGACCTGGCGATTCGCGCCGGCCGGCTTGACGACTCGTCGCTGGTGGCCAGGCGGTTTTTACCGATCAGCGTCAACCTGTGGGCCGCGCCCGCCTACCTGGCCAGCGCGGGCACGCCCGCCCATCCACGCGAGTTGCACCGGCACCGCCTGAGTGCGCTGGCGGCCATGCAGGCTGCGCACTTGACCAGCGGCAAGGCGACCGTACAGGTCGCCATTGCAAGCCGCGTCATTACCGATGACTTCGAGGCCATCAAGGCGCTGGTGATCGCCGGCGAAGGCATAGGCTGGCTCCCGGATTTTCTGGTTGCCGACGCTGTCGCCGCCGGGACGCTGGTCCCCGTCCTGCCCAACTGGACCACGCAAGACGTGGCGGGCTTCAGCTTTGTGTACCCGGGCCAGAAATACGCGTCGCCGAAGGTGCAGGCGTTCATTGCCATGGCCTTGGCCATGACCGGGGCCGGCTAGCCGGATTGTACAAAATACTGCACAGTCATTCCTGATTATCCCCGCTAGTGCACTGCAAGTTTTGCTTCTATAGTTCGTTGATAGCCTATGCCAGGCAACCACAGGAGCCGAACAATGAGCACCAACGCCAACATCGCCAGCGCCGCCACCAGTACGACCACGCCCACCCCGGCCGCGGGCAGGATGCCCGTGTATTTCCTGTCCCACGGCGGAGGACCATGGCCGTACATTGACGGCGTGCGTGAGCAATACGCCACTACCGAGCGCGCATTCCGGGCCTTGCCGGCGCGCCTGCCGGCGAAACCGGCAGCGATACTGGTGATCACCGGGCACTGGGAAGCTGCCGAGTTTTCAGTCTCGACCGCCGCCAGGCCGCCCATGGAATACGATTACTCAGGCTTTCCCGCACATACCTATCAGATCGATTATCCGGCGCCAGGTTCCCCTGCACTGGCAGAACGGGTCGCCGCGCTGCTGGGCGAGGCCGGCGTAACGGCACTTGGCGACGCGCGGCGCGGTTTCGATCACGGCACGTTTGTACCGGTGGGACTGATGTATCCCGAGGCCGACGTACCGGTCGTAAAGCTCTCGCTCAAGTCCAGCTACGATCCGCTCGAACATATCCGGATCGGCCAAGCCTTGCAGCCATTGCGCGATGAGGGCGTGCTCATTATCGGCAGCGGCCTGACGTATCACAATATGCGCGGCTTTGGCCGCGATGAATCGACCCGGGTTGCGGTGGCGTTCGAACGCTATCTCAGCGACGCAATCCAACAGACAGAAGGCGCCGCCAGGAACCAGCTGCTGGTCGATTGGCAGCACGCCCCCGGCGCCCGCCTGGCACACCCGCAGGAAGATCACCTGTTGCCGCTGATGGTGGTCGCTGGCGCTGCGGGCAACGATGCAGGCAAGGTGCTGGTCGTCGAGAACGTGATGAAAGTGCCGATGGCATCGTACGAATTTGGCGGCGCCAGCTAATTTTTAGACAACCAGGGAATATTCATGACGATTAATCGCCCTCATTTGTACGCCACCGACGACAGCGGCAAGCTTGTTCTGCGCGCCGCACTTGCCATCCTCCTCCTGTTTCACGGCATATCGAAGCTGACAGGCGGCGTCGGGTTTGTCAGCACCATGCTGGCCCAGGCCGGTCTGCCAGGCTTTCTGGCCTACCTGGTCTACGTTGGCGAAATAGTGGCGCCGCTGATGATCCTGTTCGGCATCGCTACCAGGGCGGCGGCCGCCGTGGTAGCCGTCAACATGGTCGTCGCCGTCTTGCTGGTGCACATGGGCGACTTGTTCACACTGTCGGCAACCGGCGGCTGGGCGCTGGAACTGCAGGGCATGTACCTGCTCGCAGCCATCGCCGTTGCATTGCTGGGCGCCGGGCGTTTCAGCATCGGCGGCGCGGCGGGCCGCTTCAACTAGCGCGGGTAGGCAGCGCCGTCCTTGTGGAAATAGGCATCGGCCGTCGCGTCGTACACCATGTCGATGTCCGCATACACCACGCGCTCGTCCAAGCTGCGGAAACCGACTTCAAGGCATACCGCAGGCGCAGCGCTGCGGTTGACCAGATGATGGGCATTGGGCGTGTTGGCGGGAAACGCCGCACACTCGCCTGCGCACAACACTTGCTCGCCCTGATCGGTCACCAGCACCACCTCGCCGGAAATGACGTACACGAACTCATCTTCCTTGGCATGCCAGTGGCGCTGGCCAGACCAGCACCCCGGCGGCAATTGCACCCGGTTGACGCCGAACTGGGTCAGGCCGCCGGCGTCGCCAAGGCGCTGGCGCATGCGCTGGCCGATGGGTTCATGGAAGGGCGCCGGATAATCGGACCCCATGTTGGTGGCAATGGCGGCGAGGTCAAGTTTGGGCATTTACACTTTCATCGGCAGAATCACCATCTGCAAGCCTTCCAGGTGCAGGCGGCGCTGGACGGCGAGCGCCGCCTGGTTGTGCAGCACGCGGGTGAACCAGTTATCGGTTGAAAAAATCAGCTTGCTGGTAAAGAAAATCGAATTCGGATAATCGCGGTTGATTTCCTCGCACAGCTTGGTCACTTCGTCGACCGCATCGGTGCCAAAGCTGATGTACGAGGACGAGGCCATACCGTGACTGTGGCAAAAGTCGACGAAAAACTCCAGCGTGTCAGCGGCTTCCTCGCGCATTTTTTCAAGCGCGCCAATCCCGCCGTAGGCGTGCGAATCGACCGTGCGCGCATTGACGAACAGGAAGTTCTTGAAGTGCCCGGGGAACATGCGCTGCACCCACAGCAAGGCATGCAAGCCGCCCCCGCGCGAGGAACCGACGATGAACACGGCGGTCTGGCTTTCCTTGTCCGGTTCGACTGCTTCCTTGACCGGTCCAAATGGCTGGCTGGCAAACACTTCATCGACCGAATGAATGGCTTGCTTGGTTTCGCGGTAATGCTTGCGCACCAGAACGCACAGGCCGGCGATGGCGGCAATGATGGCCACCGTGGCCCAGCCGCCTTCAGTAAAGCGCTCGTACAGCAACACGGCCAGGATGCCCGAGCAAATCACGAACCCGGTCAACGACAGCAGCAGGCGACGCACCCAGCTATGCCCCTGGTTGCGGCTGCGCCACCAGTACAGGACCAGGCCCAGCAGCGAGATGGCGAAGGTCAGGAATACGGAAATCGAATACAGCACCACCAGCAGCGTGACCTTGCCTTCGGTCCAGAACAGGATGGCCAGCGCCGCGATGCCCATGACCAGGATGCCATTTTGGGTCACCAGCCTGGTCGACAGGTAGCGGAACTTGTGCGGCACCCACGAATCGCCGGCCATGTTCGAGAGCACGGCGGGCCCGCCCAAAAAGCCCGTATTGGCGGCGACAAACAGCAAACCGGCCTCGAAGGCAAGCACCAGCACCAGCAGGCCCTGGTTGAGCAGCGGGCCACCCAGGTGCATGCTGTCGATGATGAGCTTGAAGGTGGAGGCGTTCAGTGTTTGTCCGGGGACGTGCTTGGCATCCCACAACAGGTACAGCAGGATGATGCCCGAGGCCGTAAAGGCCAGCGACAGGGCCATGTACATCATCGTTACCTTGCCGGTGCGCACGCGCGGTTCGGCCAGCAGGTTCACATTATTGGACACCGCCTCCAGGCCCGTATAGGTGCCGCCGCCTTGCGAGTAGGCCAGCAGCAGCATGGCGGCAACGCCGGTCCAGCCAATATTGCCGGCCAGTTCGCTGGTGCTGGCGATGGTGGTGGGCACCAGTTGCGGCAGGAAAGCGACGTGCGCGACGATGCCGTACACGATCAGCACCAGGTGGCTGACCACGAAGCCCAGGAAAATGGGCAGCAGGATCTGGATGGCTTCCTTCAGGCCGCGCAAATTCATCACGATCAGCAAGGCAATGAAAAACGCTTCCGCCCATAGCTTGTAGGGCTGGAAACCCAGTGGCAGGAAGGAAGCGAGCGCGTCGACACCGGAGGCGATGGAAATGGCAATCGTCAGCACGTAGTCGAGCACCAGCGCGCAGCCGGAGATGAGGCCCATGTAGGGGCCGACCAGGCTGGTTGCCACGCGGTAGCCGCCGCCGCCCGTGGGAAACAGTTCGATGACCTGGTTGTAGGCCAGCGCGATGACGAACACGGTGACGGCGGTGGCAATGGCCAGGTACAGGCCCAGCTCGTTATGCCCGCCCAGTGCGCGAAAGGTTTCTTCGGGGCCGTAAGCGGAGGAGGACAGCCCGTCGGCGCCCAGCCCCACCCATGCAAGGAAGGCGACCAACGCCATCGAATGGCGTGTTTCACTCTTCATGGGATCAAGTGCTTTACCGAGTAAAATTTCCCGGATCTTTTTATTCTTCATCTTGCTGGCCGAAGGGGCGGCAGAGTAGCTCAGGTAGGCAGAATCATACGCCGATCCCCTTCTGCCTACCGCCCCCCGGGCCGCACGATCGCGAAACAGTTGCCGGAACCGGACAAATCAGCCATAATGCGGCTCGCGTTGCCGGGATGGCGGAATAGGTAGACGCACGGGACTCAAAATCCCGCGCTGGAAACAGCGTGCCGGTTCGATTCCGGCTCCCGGCACCAAAACGCAGTCAGAGACGTCCATTCAAGTTTATTGGTGTCTAAAATCATCCCCTCCCCACTTTCAAATTGCAGCTCACTGGATCAGTGCCATCCAGAAAGCGAGTTTGTAATCAGCTTTTTGCATGTAGTACGTCAGCCAAGCACCAACTTACAGCACCAATTTTCGGTCTCATGATATGAAGACACGAGATGGTGCGGACGTCGCGCTGGAGTACTTTGAACTGCCACTGGGTAGGTTACAGGCTCAGATCAACGGCCAGATCTATCTCGACCGTTCCGCTGACTTCCCCGCCAGACTTGTGCAGCCCGGACGGCCATCCTACCGGCGCCATGCACGGCGTGGCCAACATGCTACGCAGAAGGGTTGTACTATCTTCGTGGTGTCCCATACAAGGAACAGAAAGACAGCCTGATCAGCGACATCAGCAAACGGATTCCCGGCCCTGATCTGAAGAAAATCATTCTTAAACTTGAATCGGATTTGAAAAGTATGAAATGATCAAGCGGTCCGGTATTATTTTGATCGGCTTAGTGTTGGCACTGGGGCAAGGGTTACTGGCAACGCCTCCTGTTTTCGCGAGCGTTCCTAATCCTGGGCCATTATACCTCTCGAAACCAACCTCCGGAATGTCTACTACCTCCCCGGAGCGGGCCTTGGTCCGTTGGGGACCAAAAGGGTTTTAGGGTGTGCAGCGCCAAAACCATAGACGACAAATCCGGCTTCGCGGATGCGCGTGGTCACGCGGGTGAAGTTGCTGTCGGATGGGCAGCATTGTTGTCACCGTCTTACTCGTTTTGCCGGTGGCGCAGCAACGCAGCGGACATTGCCGATTTGGCGCCGGAATGGCGGATAGAGGAAGTGGGAAGTCACCTTCCCATTTGACATTGTGACTGCTTCGCAGCCGCCCAAGCGGACGCCATCGACCACCTGCCTGCCTCCGGAACTGAAAGCAAATACATGCCCATCGGCCGAAAAAAAATCGGCGACCAGCAAGCCGCGGATTCGTCCGGGCTTGTCGAGGTAAATCCTATCCACCGCGTAGTCCGGCTCTGTAAAAACCACCTCGATGACCTCAGTTCCTTCGAACGACACGGTACCTTCCTGCCCGGGACGACGCGCGGCGACATACGTACCGGGACGAGTCTCATCTGCCTCGCTGTAAAGCAACGTGGCCTGTCCATTCAATTGAACCGGACCAATGTTGACCGGGCTGGGGAAATCGTATTCGTTGTTTGCCCTCAGCCATATCGTGCCCGGCGGCAGGTTCACGCCGTCGAACCTGCTGGCCCCCAGCAGACGGGCCGACCGGATGGCACGGTCAGCATTCGATGTCACGCTCGAGCCAGCGTCAATGAACAGCCGTCCGACTTGGACGGCTTGGGAAAGCGTCTCGGAGCAATAACCCTGCGCTAGCCAATGACCATGCCCCCCCTATTGCGTCGCCAGCACGCTCGCAGACTGGGGGGAATCGGGAATCGAAGGCGTATGCGTTTAGCGGCCCCAGCAGGACCGCGAACACCATCATCTCTTTAAAATCGGTATACAAGTCACGTTGAACTCTGTTATCGAAGGTGCGCAACGGCTCATGCCATCCATTCCGCACCGTTGTAGCCGCCCTGGCATCGTGGCTCCGCTTCAGGACCGAGCATACATTTGGCTGGGCCCCTGGTCCGGTCAAGAAAGGCGATCCCAGGAGTACCGCATTGTGCGCCTAACGCGCAGTCGTTCGTGAGCTACGCCCCACCTGCTTAAATAGATATGTGACAAAAAATCATCCACGCACGGGTTGATGAGCGACAGCTCTTGGCCAGTCTCTGCCGATTGTACTCGACCGTTTGGTTGAACTCTGAAGCTCGGCGGCTGCCGCCCCAGAGCAGAAATTTCTGTAACGTCACGTCCGCAGCGGTTAGCAAGGCAGGTGAATGAGAGATTTTTAATGCATTCCCTGGGGCATCTCATTTTTCGATCGTCTTGACGTAACAACTGTGATCTTTTACCACGATGTAGATCAATTCGTACGCCGCTAACCGACGCACTAGGGCGACCGCTTCGCCGGCATCAAATGAGCCTTCCGCAGCGCCATCATATTCCGATGGTCCCAGATCGTTGGTGGCTATTTTCTCCAGCGACGAGAGCACGCTCGCACAATTTGGGGCGATCTGGTGGTCTTCGGCCATGCGAACCGCTGTTGTGGCATTTTTTTCGACAACCGCCTCACCGTCAACTTTGCACGACAAAAGCGCATTCATGCAGCCGCTCGTTCCACACTCCCCACGTTTAAACGAAGCCTGGGAAGTAATCCTCATCGAGCAGCGATCCACCGCCCTAAAGGCCATTCTGCGCACCTCGGTCGGAGGCTTGGGGTTAACGCCGGGCGCGCCCACTACAAATAACGGTAAGCAGGCGACAATGATTGCGAGCGAAATCTTACACAAGGCGTTGCTCCCCCTACGGAAGTTGAGTTTTGGCCCAGCATCTGACGATGCCGGGCTCGCCTCAAGTCAGCCGAAATCACAGCAGCCACTTGTGGCGATGAGTTTGCGGTCGAACTTTGTGTTCGAATGTCCGAACTTGGCCGCTAGCGGATGACCCGCGTAGACGAAGAATTCCAATTTACCAGAACTAAAAAACCAGGAACAGTCCCAGAAACTTCATGATCAATCAGTTCAGTGTCCAAAGCGTAAGATAGCGGAAAGATCTCCTCCGATTTTTCCCCCAGCATCGCATATGACGATTCGATATGCCTGAGTAGGTTCGATGGTCCCGCACCAAAATGATACCTGACCGCTGTTCGTGACTATTGCTGGTTGAATCGAGCCTAAGTCAGAACTACCTGGTATTCCGGGTGTCAGATATCCGTACATGGCCGAGCCATCCGCTAACTTAAACCGTGCTTTTGCGATGCACAATCCGGCTAATGCATCCTGTAGGTTATTCAAAATAACCGGTCGCACCGTAGCCTCGTCTTGACCCTCGATTCCTTCCTCATCAGAGGAAAACTCCCAAATTGGAGAGAGTTTC
Organism: Massilia sp. TWP1-3-3; assembly: GCF_049897805.1. Classification (NCBI taxonomy): domain Bacteria; kingdom Pseudomonadati; phylum Pseudomonadota; class Betaproteobacteria; order Burkholderiales; family Oxalobacteraceae; genus Massilia; species Massilia sp. TWP1-3-3. Next base: position 115,943 of record NZ_JAFCWX010000008.1, on the reverse strand, counting down.
AAATCAGCAGGGGTAAGGTCGTAGACCGGTTTACGCATCCATTAGATCCCAAAAATTGAAAGGCGGCTTTTGGCCGACTGCGGCCGATTATGGCTAGCCTTCGCGGCACTCTATAACCAAGGCAGAGGACGAATCCCACCGAGGGCTGAGCACAGAGGTTGGCAGTCCCGAATAATTGATTGACGTGTTCGAAATCAATGTTGCCGAAGGGTTTGAGGCTTCAACTCCAACAACTAAAAAACCGTCATATATCCCAAAACAGCTTAGATTAATCCAGGGAAGTCCACAGGTTAGCAACTCATCAAAGCGTGCGCTATATTCTTCTTGCGAAAGCAGTCGATCGCCCGAAACACGCGGCCTACCATAATCATCATAGTTCGAATCGACCTCAAAAATTTTAATCCCGCGCCAAGTTGTCGGTCCACCTGAAACACGAAGAAATTCGCACAATTCCACCAATTTATCAGACAGGACAGCCATTACACCTCTTTATCTCACATAGGCGCCGGCAAGATTTGCCACCGTTCTTGCCGCAAGCGGACGGCAGCGCGGCTGTTTGCGAAAACATCCAATTTTCACTACCTTCGCTGGCGTTTGCTCTCAAATTGAAGGTCCGCTCCTGGCCGACTCCTGCCGATTGTACTCGACTGCAGTCGGCAGCTGCCATCTCCGCCGCTGCCGCACCTAATCGGACATCGCACCGATGAATCAAAGCGATCACATTAGATCGCTAGTTTTCCAAGTCGGTAGCTCATTTCCTCAGCGATCCCTACATTGTCAGCGACAGAGAATTCTTTGATGACTTCGATGGCCTCACGCGTGCCAATTTTGGCTAGAGCATGACTGAACCACTTTGCGATTACCTCGTCGTCAGAGGATGTATAAGCGAGGAAGTCAAACCCACCTTCGAGTACTGATCGAATGCAGGGAACGCTCGAGAGGCTTTTGAGCCTCTGAATCTCCATCGTCACTTCCTGATGCAGTTCGTGTCCAGGCATAACAAGGAGGCCATTGAGGACATCTGCCTTTACCCATATCGCTATACACAACTCTGAGCTGATCTGGCGACCCCTGAACCCCGTTGGCCGGTCAAAATCCCCCACCTCTGGCCACCTCAAATTCCCCCACCCCTGACCGCTTAGCGGCGCTGTAAAAGCGCCCAGCAGTGGCCACCGAGAGCATCCCGCTGCGGTCAATGACTGAGATTGCCCAGTCTCTAGCTTCTTCCGGTTCACACAGCCCGACTTCTAGCCCGATACGGAAATACTGCGAAAAACTTGCTAGCAGCCTGTCGGACTTGCGAAACTAAAACACGATTGCGCGCCTGAAACGAAAAATATTGGCTCTGGATACAATTCGTGGCATTTAAATGCGGAAATTTAGCCTAAATTTTCAGCAAGCGGTCAATAAAGTTTCTTTTTTACCCATAGTCCGACAGGCTGCTAGCGACTGTTTCATATGATCTTAGTTTGACTTGCAATGTCCGCTTCTGGCCGGCTCCGGCCGATTGTACTTGACTGCAGTCTGACGTCTGCCGTCTCCGCCGCTGGCGACCCAAGGCGGACCAATCAATGCCCGTTAATTCCTCCTGGAGGACAGCGCCCTGACCGGTTCAACGGTACATACCAACACGTAGTCTAAGAATTCAGCATTTTTCGCAACAAAGCGGAAAGCTCTTCCGGTATGAATTTGGCAATATAGGCGTCGGCGCCGACCCCGTCGACGTGCGCCTCGTTTGCTGCGCCCGACAGGGATGAGTGAATTACGACGGGGATGGACGAAAAGCGGATATCCTTTTTTATTTTACGGGTCAGCGTAAAGCCATCCATTTCAGGCATCTCCAGGTCGCTCAGAATTAATGCGACGCGTTGGCGAGCCGAACCGCCACTGGACGCGGTTTCGAGTTCGATCTGCTGAAGCCTATCCCACACCTGCTTGCCCGAAGCGAGCATCTCGTAATTGATTTGCAGCTCTTTCAGAGTAGCTTCAATTAGCGTGCGGGCGATTATCGAGTCGTCTGCGGCGATGAGTATCTGGTCGTTCTTCAGCACGATGGCGTCGCCGAGCTTACCTTTGGTTGGCTCTGCCGGTCGCTGGAACAGGCGCAAGATCGATTCCACATCCAGCACCTGGGCCAGTCGCCCGTCAACACCATCGCCATTTATTTTCGCAATGCTGGTAATAAGTGCCGTCGATGTCGCCGCATCGCTGGGTAGCACATCGGTCCATTCTAGGCGCACGATTTCGTCAACGGCGTCGACCGCAAAGGCCTGGGTGGTTCGCGCGAACTCCGTGATCAGCATGAGTTGCAAGGGACCCGTGGGAATGCATCCCACGACGGACGGCAAATCGATTACAGGAATGATTTCGCCGCGCACGTTGACCACTCCCAGCATATGCGGATGGCTGTCAGCAATCTTGGTCACCTCGGGCATAACAACGATTTCGCGCACTTTGAATACGTTGATCCCGTACAGTTCGGTGTGCGCGCCGCTGGCATCGCCCCCCAATCTGAACAGGAGGAGCTCCATCTTGTTCAAACTGGTTAAGTTGCTGCGTTCGTCGATTTCCTGTTGAAAGCTATTCATCTGTCACCACAAGTGAAAACGCGGCGCACGGCCACGCTTATTCGGAAAAAATGGATTGCGGCAGACGGGGCCGGCAGGACGACCTAGTTTCGAGGGCATGGAAAACAGGAGACTAGACTATATCTGGAATTGATTTCACTAGCTTACACTTCTGCGCTGGCAAAGTGATTTGTACGCCACGCGGCGACGGCAAAATCGCGCTTCGCCTTATGGAATATGGGCGTACTGAGAATTATTTGCAACTTAGCCAGCGTTGCTGTGCGCCCACGGGGACGCGAATTGAAGAGAATATAGTTTTCAAAATGAAATAATACATGCTAACGTTGACCCCGTTCCTAATCGTATTTGCAGGATATTCCATGCCCGATTTCAGTTCAAACATCGCAGTCAATCAGCATTACCTCAACAAGGTAATCGACTTGAGCGAGAACATGCGGGTTGAAGCGAGTGAAGATATTTTTGACGCCCGCGGCAACAAGCTGTTGGCGAAAGGCACGCAAGTGTCTCGGGCGCTGCAGGAGCGACTCATTGTCCATAAGCTGAAAAAACCGTTGGAAGCGTGCATTTTTGTCGAAGGGGGCGTCAACGGCAAGTCGGTCAGGCAATCGGCGGATCGGGTGCTGGCGACCTCGGCCGCCTTAAGCCACATTCTTGCCGTGACCCAGACAGACGGCGTATCGCCGGTCGGCTTGTTATCTCATCTGAAATTTGGCAGTGCTTTGAGCATGATGCTGACCATTGCGGATCGCGAAGGCGGTAGTGCGCTGGACCATGCTGTGACGGTGAGCCTGCTGTCGATTGCGATCGCGCGCAAAGCCAGGTTGAGCCAGACGGACCAAACGATTGCCGGCCTGGCCGGATTGCTCCACGACATCGGCGAACTGTATATCGATCCGGCATTTCTCGGGAAGGGAAAGCGCTTGCTACCCCACGAGTGGGCGCACATCGTTGTCCACCCCCATACCGGAATGATGCTGATTAACCAGCTGGAGTCATATCCGCAAGGCGTAGGGCGTGCTGTGGCCGAGCACCATGAGCGCAGTGACGGAAGCGGCTATCCGCGTCGGCTTACTGGCCCTGCCATCAGTATGGCTGGACATGTCGTTGCCATCGCCGAAACCGTGGCAGGCGTGATCGTGAAGGATCATCCGTTGGAGCGCGCTGCTCTCGCGCTGAAGATTATCCCTGGTGAATACGCTCGGGAAGTGGTTTTCGGCCTATCGGGGGCGTTCCGTGGAGGTCCGCCTCCCGTACATGAGAACGATGAGCGCAGTTACAGGGTGGATGCAGAGGATGTGCCCAGACTGCTTTCAAGAATCGACGCGGCTTTGAAAACCAGCCAAACCATACTGATTTCATCCGGTTCAAAGTCAGCCCGTGTAAAGGAACTGCTGGCAGTAACAATCATCCGCATCCAGCATATACAGCGGGCGGTCATCAGCACCGGTTTGGACCTCCCGTTGGGTCTGGACCCTGAACGACTAAGCAGCGAAGATCTCGCACTGATGTTCGAACGAAACGTCGCAACACGAGAAATACAGTGGCATTTGCGCGATATCGCGCGTGACCTAGCGTTGCAGAGTGTCCAGTCGGACGATCGGCTTCTGCTAGTTCCGCTCATTAATCTGCTCGACGACGACTACTCACAGCATCTCAATTCTCTACTGCATGCTCATCCCGCGCAAGCTATGGAGGAGTTTATCTAGCAGAATTAAGTGCGCTAGCTGTCTCACGCAACAAGCTTTTCGCCCGCAAAGGACGCCAGTCTGCACTAACATTTCGTCATGACTCGAACGGCGGCTTTTGGCCGATCACTGCCGATTGTACTCGACGGCACGTCGGCGCCGGCCCGCTTGGTTTTTGCCGCCCCACAGCGGTCGTAGACCTATCAACTACAATAGGACTACGCATACTGCCACACGCTCCACTGTCGAGCCGCAAATCAGCGTAGTTTGCCGTTTTTGTTCACGCTCCCGCTTACGACTTTCTATGCAAACCAAAGTACTTAGCCCGTCCGATGTCAATGCCTATCGCAGCTTGCGGCTATCGGGCATCCTCGAATCGCCCGGTGTCGCGTGGGCATCGCATGAGGAGGAAAGCTTGATGTCGCTTCAACAAATGCAGCAACGACTGACGGCCACCCCCCTCAATCTAATTTTTGGCGGCTTCATCGATGAACGCTTGGTCGCAATCGGAGGATTCAAGCGCGAAGCCATGTCCCAGGTTCAACATCGCGGCAATATCTGGGGTCTGTACGTTTCACCGACGGTTCGCGGCCAGGGAGTGGGCGCTCGTATGCTTACTGAAATGCTCGATCATGTGCGACAGATTCCGCAACTTGTGCAGGTAACCTTGGTCGTCAGAAGTGACAATGACGCCGCCAGGTTGATGTACGAAAAATTCGGCTTCATCAAGACGGGCGTCGACCGCCGTTCCACGTTTATCGACGGCGGCTACCATGACGAAGATCGTATGGTGCTTTTCCTCGATACCCCTTGAGCTTCCCATCATGCAACGTATAACCAACCCACAATTTCGGCCCCATCGGCCGGCGCAAAGTTAGCGAGCGCCGCTATCATATTTTCAGTGATCAATTTCCATGCTTCCTGTTCATGCGCGCCTACGGTGACCGGCAGCTTTTGGCCGATCTCTGTCGGATTGTACTCGACGCTTACGTTGCCGCACCTATCTCGACAACTGGGGCGCCGTGGCGGCCGTGCGACGCTTAAATAATGATGAACTCGGGATAGATCTGGACACTTTCGACTGCGTCGAACTGTCGTGGAGACGCAGTCGCAATTCCCTTTGCCGGCGGCGTGATTCACGCCAACCGCCCGGGCTTGCTACAGGATGGCAACATGGCGGTGTACTGGTATGGCCTGGCATCGTACTTGGGCCATGCGCTGGCCCGACACAACCTCGGCGCCATGATTGATAGCGGACGCGCTGCGGTGCGCGACACCATGCGCTGACGCCAAGAATTACCGGAAAAGCATGTTCTTTTGAACGTGCGCTATTGGCGCCGACTGGAGCATTTGAAACGGGTAATGTCATCACTTCTGAGTGCGGCATGTTTGCTGCTTCTGCCATGCGTGCGCTGGCGCCACATACGAAAGCTTGATGCTTTCATTTCCGTGCGCATCAGTTCGATCACAGCTTGCTGGTTCAAGCCAAATTGCATCTCGATGGCATCGAAGGTAGTACGGTCCTCCCACGCCATTTCAACAATACGATCGATTTCTTGGTCGCTTAAAGCACGCTTTTGCATAATTCTCCTTTTTCTTCCAAGCACGATAGATAGGATATATTGCTGACACGAGCGCACCATCGCTTCGACCGGCGTCCATCGGGGCTCTGTCGCATTAGCAAAATATACCATTACCTGTAGTATGGCTTCGTAGAGGCCGGCCTTCCTGTACCAACGAATACATGCTGCTTCGAGCAGAAAGAAGACTACGAAGCCCGCGAGACCAAAGACCCCGTGAACTAGCAATCTCGCGCAGCGGTGCTTGCAATTTGCTTACGCCAATTCTAGAAAGGTCTCCTCGCAGCTCATCAAATATCCTTCTCTCGCCCATGAACCAGGCCTCACCCATAGGCGAAACCGGCTTGTGGAAATGCCCGCGAAGTCGGGCCAATGCAAGGTCATCAATCCCGTTTCCCGGCTGCGAGTCAAACCGATCCATTTAGTCTCTCGTTTCATTTTTACTGGCATGTCGATCCCAGCGCAATTCAGATCGCGTTACGCCTCGACACTTTGTTGAGGATGGTGTCGCTGCATGGGTTCATAATTTCGAGCGTACGAATGGCCGCTGTCGGCCGGATGCCGTCGATTGTACTTGACCATCGGCGAGCATCCCGAGCGCGGCTGCTGTCGTCGCAAAACGGATATTTTTTGTGACAGAAAAAGCATATTTTAAAATACCTATTCAGCACGGCGCAGACCCGCTCAACCCGCCGGAGGTACTTGGATTTGGAACTCTATCTTCCAGTCGTGGCGGCCCGTACAGCGTCGTCTCAGCCAGCCACCAGCCGACACCTGCGGCGCCAAGGAAAGACCGAGCAGCAGCGCTGCCATCCCGAAAATCTCTCGCAGCATTTCGTTCACGGCAAGCCAGCACACTGACTTTGTGCGCGGTCCAACGCCGGCCCTGCTTTCCGCGCTACGGTCACTAGTGCCGAGTCTGTTTGAAGTATCCACGACCTGCGGCTGTCGACTTCATACTGGGGATCAAATCATGAAAACGAGCAAAAAAAACGGAGCAACATCCAAGGACCCAAACAACTGCGAACCCGTCCACGCAAGCGCTTGCACCATCAATATTCACATCAAAAGCCGTGGCGACGTGAACATCTATAACTGCGCCCCGCAGCGTTCACCGGACACTGCCTGCCCACCACCAGAGGACCACACCTGCCCGCCCGGGGTTCCCGGCGCCTGCGTACCGGTGTCGCTGGGGGGCAAGCCCAAGCAGAGCCGCCGCAACAAGCTCGACAAGCTGCTGGCAAACAATCGGGTCCCGAGCGCGCTGGGCGCCTCGCTCTTTCACATGGCGCGGCGCTACCTGGCAGGCAAAACGCCGGCCAATGCGCTGGAGGAACGCGGCTTTGCCACGCTGCGCAGTTTGCCCAAGGAATTGAAACGTGTGCTGTCGTGCGCCAGCGAATCGCTCGACAGCCTCTCCAGCGGCGAGCGCAACCGCCTGTTCGATGCAAGCCTCCTGCCAGCAATCGAGCAACCGGTCGACCTCGCGCAATTGGCAACCGCGTTCGCCCAGGAAATTGCCGCTCGCGTCGGCATCCAGGCTTTCGACGACGCAGCCTGTGCAACGAACGAACACGCGGGCCGGGTGCGGGTGCGGCCATTCGTGCCGGGAGAAGAAAATTTCGATCCGCTGGTGAGGATCTGCCGAGTCAACGGTCTGCGCACCAGTTCTTTCACGCCGCCCCTTGCCCTCGGCGACTACACGCCGGCTGAAGTGCAGCAGCGCTGCCGCGTGATTCTGGAAGGCGGCGAACTGCGGCAAGTGTGCGACGTACAAGCCGTCGACTGCCCCGGCAACGATCTAAGCGGCGCCTGCCAGCGCGTGCTCGAGATCGAAGCGGGCCAGGGCGTGGTGGTCGAGGGTGTGAACTTTTCAAGTGTCGACGCCACGGTGAGAATAGCGACCAGGGCCGCGCCTGAAACAGTGCTGCGTGAAGTTCCCGCCCAGTTGTGCGGCGACGACGAAACGCCGCTCACGGAACGCATTCAAGAGCAGGACCGCCTGATCCTCGATTGCCGCGTCCATGATCGTCTCACGTTTCAGGTACCCGGCGACCTTGCCCCCGGCGTGTATTCGTTCCAGGTCGCCGTTCCCAATGTGAGCCCCTTCCCGGGCCATGGCCCCGTGCTGCTGTCGAATGTCGAATACATCAGTGTGGCGACGCCGTCGAGCGCACGCTTCGAGATCAAGAGCGAGACCTTGTTCGCGCGTGCGGAAACGTCGCCCGCTTCCTTTGGCTCGGACGAAGTGGGCATCCGGATCCTTGCAGTGCCGCTGTTTCCCGACCTGTCATCGGGCGACGCGCAGTTGCCCAACGGCGGCGCGGCAATCCGCTTTACCGACGTCGACAGCGGCGAGACGCGCGCGATGGACCATGTGCTCTTCTCGCACCAGCAGCCGATTGCCGGCGTGGCGCTGTCGATTCGGGGCTTCGAAATCGATGGCGAGGAGGCATTCGAAAAACAGATAGAGAACACCCTTGATGTTTTCATTTCGATTCTGAAAAACCAATTGGCATTCGTGCTCGACCATCTCAAAGAGGCCGGCGGCATCGCCAGCAAGCTGGCAAGCTACGGCCTGCAGGGATTGATCGCGGGCGCTATTGCAGCAGCGGTGGTCGTTGCGATTGATGTATTTGTTGCACTGTGGGCGCCGGCCGATCCGATCATCGAGGATATGATCGGCCCCAGCACACAGGATCTGGTGGAGCTGACCAGCATGAACTTTGCGCTGCCGGCAGCGAGCGAACATGTCACTCCGCAAGGAATCAAGGTCAAGGTCACGCCGCTGGGCAAGATTGCCGGGCAGTACCGTGAACGGCGCGAGTACATCAGCGACGATGAAGACAGCCGCTACGAAATTGTGTTCCGCTACACTCGGCTGGCATAAGGTCGAACCGCCGGGATCACGCCCACGCCTGTTGCGCCGGAATGCTCAGTTTGGTAGGGCTTGAAAGGCTACAACTTTCTGATGCCCTGCTCGATCGTGGCAATGTCATCGACCAGGTATTGATCGGCGGGCGCCAGCGCGAGTTGCCGGCGCTTGGCTTCCAGCAAATGCAACAGTTCGGCGCGCGCCGGGGCATAGCGCCGCGCCAGCTCGACCAGCCCCGACAACACATAGGTCCGCTGGAATAAATTAAAAAAAGGAAAGGCTTTCGGGTCGGCACGCATCAGCGTCGCATAGCGCTTCAGCGCTTCCGGCTTGTTCCCGGTGATCTGGTTTTTCCTGGCAAGACAAAGCAAGTCCCAGGCAATGTCGTCGTCCATCAGTAGCTCGCATACCAGCATTCACGCTCGCATTTGAAATAATATTTTGCCGTGTAGCGATAACACATTTCCTGGTTTTGAACGGGCTCGCGCGCGCAAATTGCTCTGAAGTCGACGTTTTGATTTTCGCAGTTGGACTGCATGCAACGCATGTAATTGTAGTCGCCGGGCGACGGCAGCAGCGGGTCGCTGTCCATCGATCCGGGGCCCGCCCCGCCGTACCAGGGGTCGTCGCCATATTCTCCCTCGCCGTTTCCAACGCCCCAGTCGGCGGCGACATCGTCGTTGTCATTCCATTCATCGGCGCCCGCGCCCCAGCCGTCGTCGTAACTGCCGCTACCGCCGAAATCACCGCCGTCGTACCAGTCGCAACCGGCCTCCCCCCACCATGAGCCGCTGCAACCGCCACCGCCGCCACTGTCGGCCAACATTGCGTGCGGTCTCGACTTGCCCATCATTGCGGCATACGACGTGCGCCCTTTCTGGATAATCGGCGTCATGTCGAAGTGGTAGTTGTTCGGCCCCGTTACCACCACGCTGCGCGACTGGCCCGCACCGGTCACGGTCAGGACATAGCCGTCGCTACCGATGATCTTGGATAACTTGCCGTTGCGATCGTAATACCGCGTCCGCACCAGTCCGTTGGAGAAACGCGTTTCCACCAGCTTGCCGTCCCGGTCATGGAAATAATCGATGGTGATGCCGGTTGGAAGTATCTTGCGGCTGAGTTTACCCGATGGCGCGTATTCGTACTTGGTGATACCGCGCGGGGTCTTGAGCGTCAGCAAGCGACCATGTTCGTAGGTGGTGTCAAAGTGAAATCGGTCGATCACGGAAGGCGGCGGTTTAGCAGCTTCCTGCGCACGTGCCGAGCACAGAAACGTCAATGCGGCCACCGCCGCCAGCACTCTTCTCATCATTTTCTCCGGTAGTACGCCAGTCGGTTGATTGGCAGTGTACAAATCCAGATTATTGATTTATTAACTTATCAACTTGCGAGCGCTCAACTGTGTGTGGGGAACTACAACAGTCGCCCAGAAAGCCACAGGCAATCCCCGCTGCATAGGCGACCAGGTCCAGCCATTGAAAGCCCGTTCCAAGCACCAAGTGGCCAGGCGTGGTGGCGCGCAGCGCATTGATCCACGGTGCCTGGTACAGCTGCGACGCTTCGACCAGCCACGCGAAGGCCAGTGCCGCGCCCGCCAGGCGCGTGCGTGACAGCGCCGGCTTGAAGAAGGCGATGCCGAGAAACACCATCAGCGCCCACAGCGCGTCGCCCGTGTAGCTGCCCAGGCTTGCCGGAAACAGCGCCGGGTAGGCGCGCGACGCCAGGCCGAGCGCGACCACCAGCACGAGGCCCAGGGCAAGCCAAGGCCTGGGGCGTCGGTACGGGGCCAAAACGCTATTGCTCGTTCGGGTGCGGGTCAAGATTTCCTCATCATCCCAGTTTGCGGGCAGCACAGATGGACGGGGAGCCCAACCTGAAGTAAGCTGCAATATTGACGAATATTACACTTCGCATGGCGTTCAAAACGCCATTCAAGACATGTGCGAATCAACTGGCAGGAAAGAGAAGTGATGTTCGGTTTTTTTAAAAAATTTTTCACCCTCAAGGTTGCGGTCCCGGCCCCGCCGGAAGTCATGCCGGTAGTCACGCCAGTGCCCGTCACATCGGCAACCGTTGAAGACGACTTGCTCATCAACGCCTACTGTTCGGTCAACACCTTGCCCGCGCTCGACTTTCCGCATACCGTGCAAGGCAGGCGCGATGGGTCCGACCCTGCGCTCAAGGAACATCTGCGCGGTTTCGCCGGCTGGGTCCGCAGCCTGGCCAACGGCGCGATGACGCCGGCGCGCTATGCGGTGCTGCGCCACCTCCAGAAAGTCAGGCATCACGTCAGCATCCTGGTGCATCCTTCGCACATGGACCGGTACAGCGCCTGGGCGCTGCAAGCCAATGCCATCGCATTTTTGCCAAGCGGATTTATCTGCGATCCCGCCACCGCTGTCCTGCTCTCGCCCGACGGCGCCGACGATAATCCCCAGGCCTGCGTTCCCTACCCGCAGGCGGCGCACCAGCGCAAGGCGCGCACCGAGGCGTTGCTGGCCAACCGCAACTTGACGCCGGCCCCCAGCCTGCCGCCCGTTATTGCAGAATCGGAAGTTGTGCTGCGCAGCGCCGGCGCCGTGGCCGAGCGCCTCATGGCGCTGTTCGCGGTGGCGGTGCGGGCCGAATCGGTCGCCTCGAAAAGCCCGATGCCGGGCGACGAGATCATGCACCGCCTGGGCCTGGCCGACACGGCGTTCAGTGCGCAAGAGCGCAAGTTCATGGCCGACACGATGCCGACCCAAAAGGATACCGTCAAGTTCGGCTGGTGCTACGAATGCGCCTATACCCTGGCGTGGGCGGCGGGCGTGTTCGACAAGTTGCCTTTTCCGGCGGCTATTTGCGACGTTGAACTGATCGCCCAAACACTGCTGAAGCTGCGCGCGGCCGGCGTGCACGAAGCGGCGCGCCTGCGCCCGGTTGCGCAATTGCTCGATTGCCTGGACCTGCACCAGCGCCTGCATTGGATCACGCGCCAAGCGCAAGCGGACAAGCAAGCGACGAGCGCCGGCCTGGAAGCGGGCGTGATCCAGGAACGGCACCGCGCCTTGAACTGGCTGGTGCAGTTTGAAGACGCCGCGTGGGACGACGTGGATACGCCGACCTAGTGTCCCGCATGATTGATGGCGGCCCCGGCCCTGGCCTGGGCCGCGAGCGCTGCGGCGTTCTCGCCCGTTAGCGAGCGCAGGAATGCGGCCAGGTTGCGCTTGTCCTCGTCACTGAGCGCCAGCGGCGTGACCAGCGGATCCTTGCCAGGGTTATCGATGCCGCCGCGCTCGTAATACGCAATCACATCTTCCAGCGTCGCAAGCGAGCCGTCATGCATATACGGTCCGGTAATGGCCACATTGCGCAGGCTGGGCGTGCGATAGGCCCAGCGGTCGGCCCGATTGCGGGTAACCTCGAAACGCCCGCCATCTTCCTGCAGCGCCTCCGAAACGCTGGCCAGCGAGCGCTGCGATACTTCCGTAAAAACCCCGGGCGCCAGTTGCACCTTGTAACGCCGCTCGGCATCGGGCTGGCTGCGTAACCAGCCCAGACCCGTGTTGTGAAAGCGCCCATCTGACAACAGCGCGTGCCGCTCGCCCACCGTATGGCAGGCGATACAGCGGCCTTTGCCTGCAAACACGGCAAACCCGGCTTGCTCGGCGGCCGTCAGGGCTGCCCTGTCCTTGCCATAGCGCCAGCGGTCAAAGCGCGAATTGCCCGATACCAGCGTGCGCTGGTAGGCCGCGAGCGCTGCTGCAACATTGTCCCGGTCGGGACCGGCGCCGCGAAAAGCCGCCTCGAACAAGCCGGCGTAGTCAGCCATCGCACCGATCCGGGCCAGCACATCGGGCGCGCCGACGTTGCCCATTTCGATGGGGTTGAGCAACGGCTCCCAGGCCTGGGATTCCAGCGATGGCGAGCGGCCGTCGTGGAACAACTTGCCCACATAGGCAACGTTGAGCAGTGTTGGCGCGTTGCGCCGCAGCGAGCGGCCTTCCAGGCCAATCGACGTGCCCAGTTCATTAGCGGAAAAACCTTGTTCGGGGACATGGCACATGGCGCACGACAAGGTGCCGTTGCTCGACAGGCGGCGGTCCATGAACAGCTTGCGGCCCAGCGCGATCTGGGCCGGCGTTGCCGCCCCGTCCGAAGGCGCTGGCAATGGCGGCAATCCCAGCGCCGGACTGGGGAGCGACACGGTCGATGGTTCGCGGCAGGCAAGCAGCGCTGCCAACAGCACCATCACGGAAAGACGTTTCACTTGCGTGGGCCGCGCGGTTCGAGCAGCAGCGTGCGGATGTCGTTGAGCAAAATGGTCGGATGCAAGAAGGACGTGCTGTAGATTTCGCGCACCTTGCCATTGGTGTCGATCAAGAAAACCTTGAGCATGTGCGCGAGCACGGGCACGCGCGCGCCCTGCGGCTGGTCCGCAGCGACGGTCACGTCTTGCCCGAAGCCATCGAGCAAGGGGGCGAGTTCTTTCCCCGAACGGGTGGTCAGGAAATGCCAGCGCAAGCCTTTGCGGTCGCGCATTTCCGCGTCGCCATACAGGCGCATGGTCTCGGGCGTGTCGTTGCGGGGATCGAAACTCATGCTGACGAAGCGCACCTTGTCGCGCAGCGTTGCGTCCTGCTCAATCACCGCTTTCAGGCTGTGCAGCGTTTCATAAGCGAGCGGGCAACCTTTGGCGTCCGTGCAATAGGTGTAGATGAAGGAAAACAGCGTGACCTTGCCCTTGGTGAACTCGGACAGGGCGTGCGACTTGCCATCGGTCTCGAGCACGGCGCCCTCGGGCGCGGCCATGATCTGGTACAACTTGTAAGTGCCCGGCGCCGGCGCCTTGAATGCCAACGCCGGCACGGCGGACTGCGCCGCCAGGCCAGGCGCAGGCAGCGCGGCGTAGAGTAACGCCAGGCAACTTGCCGCGTTGAGAAAATTTTTCATGAACTTGTCTGAATCGATAACAACAAGCCGTACCCGGCAACGCCAAGTACGGCCCCGCGTACGGCCCAACCTAGGCTTAACGCAACGCCAGCGCGGCCGCTTTCTGCTGCGGGATCGCGGCAGTTGTCATCGCCTTGGCGCCGAACTTCATGTGGTGCGCGCGGCCCAATTTTTCTTTGTAAAAGTCGATCTTCCAGGTTTCCTTGAGTTCCTTGCCGTCCCACGCAAACAGCTTGAGGAATTGCTCGTCGTCGGCGCCTTTTTTATCCCAGTTGGCCAGCAGCGAGCTGCTGATGTAGACGCGCTTGCCGTCCCAGCTTTGCGAAACCATGTTCACCTGCGAACCGGTGTGCTTGGTGTAGGTCTGCTTGGGCGCTTCCGGATTGGTCAGGTCGAAGTAGCGGGTGGTGCCGTCCATGAAGGTGTTGACCCACAGGCCCTTGCCGTCGGCGGTGATCGAAATGTCGACCGGCAGTGGAATCTTGGCCGGGTCGCCGATGGTGGCCACGTCCTTGGCTTGCCATTCGCCCTTGGCATCTTTTTTCACCAGCCACAGCTTGGACGTCAGCGCGCTGGCGGTAATGGCCCAGTCGTCGCCAGGCTTGAGCGACCAGCGAATTTCCAGCGGCGCACCTGGAACTTTCAACACCTTTTCTGGCTGCATGGCCTTGAGGTTCCACATTACCATGGTGCTGCCAAAATTTTTCATGGCGCCCTGGTCCTTGATCAGCTTGCCAAGGTCCATCATGTAGTTGTTCCAGCCGGTAAAGCTGGACGTGAGCATCGCGTTCTTGCCGGGATTGATGGCAATGTCGTAGCCGTAGCCATCGCCGCCATTGGCCACAGGCATGTCATGCTTGCTGACAAAGTCGCCCTTGTTGTTGTACATCGCCATGCCGGTCACGCCGCCGTGATCCTTGGCGTTCGACAAGCCGCCAATCAGCATGCGGCCGGGCATGGCGTAAAACGTGTGCGGGCCGACCAGGCCGCCCTTGGTCGCGAAGTCGGTGATGGTCTTGACCAGCTTGGGCTTGCCGGGCTGGGTAGCCACGTCGAACACGTAAATCTTGTTGTCGTCCAGTCCGCCGGCCCACAGGAAGCGGCGGTCGTCGGTAAAGCCCATGTGGTGCGCTTCGCCGCGCGAGCCGACCGAGATATGACCGATCACCTTGCCGTATTGCTTGGAAGCGGGGTTGACGTCGACAGTGACGAGCTTGTCGAAGCCGTCGCCCAGGCCCTTGACGCCGAGCGTCCAGACGTGGACGTAATCTTCCTGGCCCTTGATCAGGCTGGACATATACGGTGAATTACAGGTTTCGTCCGCCAGCGCGAGCGGGGTGGCAACAAGCGCGCTGAGGGCAAAGGCAACGGCTAGCGGGGCCGCTTTAATGCGATGGATGTGCATGGGCTGTGTCTCCAATAAGGTTGGCGCGGTCGCGCTGGCTTTTATCATCGTCAGCGCAAATACATTACGCCGGTCCGCTAGCGAATGTAGCGTATCGGCGCGGTGCCGGGGACTTTGTTTGCGTCGTCAGCCCGGCAATCTCGAAACGGTTGTTTAAATGACACAGTTGGACAAGGTATCAGCCGCAATCTGTATCGCATCTGCGCCGCGAGAAAGACGACAGTGGCGCCGTTCTTTGATTTAGGCAAGCAACGCAAGTGCACCTCGGTACGACAACACCGTACCCAGCAAGGGAAAACGAATGTCTACGCCAAACACATAGGCGCCGTCGACCACGGCCTTGGAAGCGATGGTTTCCGGCATCAGTCTTCCCGGCAGCGGCATCCCCAGCCAGCTCAACTGCTGTTGCTGCCAATGCCAGGCACCCTCCTTCAGCACGACGCCAAAACGCAGCTTGATGGCGCCTGAGCGCTCCAGCCAATAGCCGTCGGGATAGCGGCCGACCGGCTCGAAATGCGACACGAAGGCCGGGCCGTCATTGAAGCGCCGGCTCCACCGCAGTCCGGTCACGTCGGCGGCGATCGTCACGGTCATGGTGGCGTTCCCGCCAGCAGCGCCGATTCCCAGGCGCTGCGCCAGCAACTTGCCCACGACGCCGGCCAAGCCCTTCCCATACGCGACCTTGCAGGGCCCGCGCAGCATGCCGCCGTGCGCATGCAAAGCCTGCAGCTGGGGGGCCAACTGCGCGAACGCGTCGCCGAACCAGTGCGCCACAAGGTGGTCAGCGCTAGCCATCTGTGTCAACCAGGGTTCTTGTCAGCCTTGGGCGCCGCTTTCGGTATCAGCCGCGCCAATTTTTGTTCAATCTCCTTGATGTCGGCCGAGGTGTCGCGCACCTTGTCCCAGATGCTGTGGTCGAGCCGCATCTTGTGGTTCATCGCGCTGATCAATGGCAACAGCGATTGCTCGTAACTGTCCGCCAGGCGTAGCACGGCGTCTTGCAGCGCTTGCTGTTCCGGTACATTGACATGCACCGCCGGGTTCATTTTCAAGCCCAGGCTTTCAATGTGCATGCCGATGGCCGACAAAGTGTTGGCCACGCGGGTGGCGCCATCGGCGTCGGCGCCGCCCTGCTTGCGCAGGCGTACGAAGTCTTCGACCAGCGCCAGCCAGCGCGCCTGTTCGTCTTCTGTTGGACGTCCCAGCAGGTGCGCAAGTTTCAATAGATTTTCCTCGGCCCCCGTGGTCAAGGTTTGGGCTTCACCCCGGTAATGGTCGCGCAGCAAGTCGTCGAGTTCGCCATCCTTCATCAGCGCTGATACCTTGGGCGTCAGCTTGCTCATGTTGCGATAGCTGCCCTGCAACTTGAACGGCGGCTCGATCCGGTACGCATCGTCTTGCGCGGCCGATGCGATATAGGCCATGTTCACGCCCAGCAAGGCGTCGCGCACCTTGAACAGGCGCTGCAGCACATTGCAGATCTCGGCCAATTCCTGGGTCGTGTACGCGTGTTTGAGCTCGCTGGCGGCGACCGGCTGGCCCTGCGCCATGCGGATCAGGCGGTACACGTCTTGCGGATCGCGCGAGGCGAGCGGCTGCAATTCCGGATGCGAGACCAGCGCGTTTTCAATGTACGACATGGCAAACACATCTTCCTTGCCGCTCAACACGTCGCCCAGGTTATAGATGTCGGCGCGGTTGGCCAGCATGTCGGGAATCTTGAACACGTCGCCGGACTCGGTGTAGGGATTGCCCGCCATCACAATGGCAAAGCGCTTGCCGCGCAAATCGTAGCTGCGGCTCTCGCCGCGCCACACGCCTTCGATGCGGCGCGTGCCGTCCGCCAGCGCGATAAATTTTTGCAGGAATTCGGGATGGGTATGCTGGATATCGTCCAGGTACAACATGACGTTGTTACCCATCGCCAAGCCCAGGTTCAGCTTTTCCAGTTCCATGCGCGCCGCTGCATTGGTCGCCTGGGCCGGATCGAGCGAAGTCACGCCGTGGCCCAGCACCGGGCAATTGATGCGCACGAAGATCATGCCCAGGCGGTCGCCCAGGTATTCCATCAGCGTGGTCTTGCCGTAACCGGGCGGCGAAATCAACAGCAGCATGCCCATCGAATCGGTGCGGCGCTGTTCGCCGGCCGCGCCAATCTGCTTGGCAAGGTTGTCGCCCACCAGCGGCAGATACACTTCGTCGATCAGGCGGTTGCGCACAAAGCTGGACAGCGGCTTGGCCTGGAACTGCTCCAGCCGCAGGCGGGCCTTTTCTTCCTGCACCAGGTGTTGGCGCAATTGCTGCAGTTGCCGGTAGGCCGGCACGATGACGCCGACGTGGTGCTCCAGGCGGCGCAAAAATTCGTTGAGCTGCAGATCCAGCACCTGGTTGTCGATGCGCGCATGGTCGCCCAGCAAGCCGCTGGCCCTGGCGGTCAGCTCGGCGGCCTGTACCCTGCGCGGCAGGCTGGAGAGCAAATGCGCCGCCGCTTCCGGCAGCAAGGTCAGGTCAATCTGTTGCTGTTCGCTAAAGCCATGCAGCCACTCGGTAGCCAGCTGCCAGCGCTCGCGCCAGGTCAACGTTTCATCGGTCCACGGCAAGGCAATCGCCTGGCGGCTCAAGTGTTGCTGCAAGCCTTGCGCCAGATCGGCGCCGGCGCGGCTGAGCACCCATTCGTGCGCGGCGGCGCGCTTGGCCCCGCCGGCCTCGGCGCCCAGTTCGGCCATCAGATAGGCGGCGACCTGGTCCAGCAGGGCCGGGACCGATTCGGTAGCGCTGTCAAGCCAAGGTTCGATCTCGAGCTGCTGTTGCGCGAGGAATTTTTGCACCGAGCTTTTGATCTGCGCGGCAATCTGGCCCGCCATGCGCTCGCTGCCGAACTGGCGCCGCATCAACTCGGCTTGCTCAGCCTGGTGCTGGACGGTCTGGGCGCCCTGTTGCAGGCTGGGCGTGGCGGTCAGGTGCTGCCAGTACAAGACGGCAATGGCGCGCGCGAGGGGACCAAACCGCAGCAAGGCCGCGTTTTCCATCAGCGGCGCGACCAGGCGCAAGATGACGGCGGCGTCATGGTCGTGAATGCCCTTCTGGTAACCCTCGTGGAAACGGGGGGCGGCGAAGCGGCGCACGCTTTCCTCAAAGGCATCGGTGACGGGCTCGCGCACCGCGTCCAGCAGCGCCGGCCAGGACCATTGCTCGGTACCTTGCTGCGCCGCCAGGATAATCTGGTGAGCCAGATATTCGGCGCGGTACACCTGCGGGCTTTCCGACAATCTGTCGAGCGCCCAGTAGGCTTGCAGCGCGTCCAGCTCGGGGGAATTAACTGGCGAAAAATAGTCGGTGCCGGTCAGGCTGAACGCCAGCTGGTCCTGGTGGGAAACAATCGTCAAATCCAGCACTTGCTGGTTGACCGTAAAGCGGTGGCGTCCCAAGCGGATAGTGTTGCCGGTCACCAGTTCGTTGCGGTCGCGCAGCGCACGCTGGCCGTGCTCGCGCAAGGCTTTCAGCTGGCCGGCCAGGTCGTCGGCGCCGACGGCATTGCCCAGCTTGCGCAACTCTTCTATGCTGGACTTCAATTTATTCAGTAGTGCGTCGGCTGCGAAATAGGCTTCCAGCTGGGCCGGTTCGGTCAGTTGCGCCAGGCGCTTGGGGACGCCCGCCATGATGCGGCGCGATGCTTCCATGATCGCTTGCACGCGTCGTCCGCGTGCGTCCAGCAAGCCTTGCTTGCGCCCTTCCAGCGCTTCATAGACGGACTCGCGCTTGTGCGCGATTTCGGCCAGGTAATCTTCTTGCTCTGCAAACTTGCCTTCCAGGTCTTCCAGCTGCGCCAGCAAGCGCGTGAGCAACTCGTCACAGCGTTCGGGCGATTCGGCCTGCTCCAGCGCGCTTTCGACCGACTGGCCGAACAGCTGGAACTGGGCCGCAAACTCCGCTGCCGACTCGCCCTGCGACAATTGCTTGCGCCGATGGCGCGCTTCGGCGCGCAGCTTGTTGACGTCCGCGTAGATGCCGGAGATGGTGTTCAGGATACGCGTGCGCAAGGTCGCGTCGCCCACCGCCAGCGTGCCCAGCAATTCGGTCAGGCCGTCGAGGTTGGCGGCGTTGCGGTCCAGCGTGTCGTGCAACGGCGCCAGTTCGGCCGTGGTATGCATGTTGCCCAGCTGGGCGCGCTGCTTGGCAAGGTCGTCATTGACCTTGACGAAGGCATTGTCTTGCGCCAAAAACTGCACCGTCTTGTCGGCCACGCGGCCTTCCTCGGCCGCCAGTTCGGTATCGAGCACAGCGAGCGCTGCCACGTCCATGTAACGCTGTTCCTTGAGCGTGGCCAGGCGGCCCCGGAACAGGCGGATCAGGTTGAGCGCCTCGATGAAGTCGGTGGGCGACTGCCACAGCCGGCTCGCCGTTTCCGTCACCAGCTGGCGCTGGGCCTGGGTGGTCTGGGTCAGCGTGTTGGCAGCTTCGCGCCGCACGGACGCCACCTTGTCGAATTCGTCCAGCGTGGCGCCGGCCACTTCGATCATCGCCTGCACTTCGGCGCCCGCACCGTGCGCTTGCCCGCCGTTCAGCCAATGGTAGGCGTCGATGATGCGGCGGCATTGCTTGACCAGGGTTTCGAAGACAAAACGGCCCGGCAACTGGTCGCGCGGGGCTTCGGCCTGTTCGCGCACCAGCTTGGCGATGGAATACAGTTCGGAAATGCCGCGCACCAGTTCGCGGTTGCCGATCTTGCCCAACGCACTATGGCGCGGGGCTTGCCCGGCCGCGTGCTCGTCGCTGTCGAAGGCGGTCTGCCACAACTGCATGCTGTGGTTGCGCGTGGGCTCGTCGCTGTCGGCCGTAAACAGCAGCATGTTGCCGTCACTGAAACGCGCGTAGCCGTGGGCAACCAGCGGCTGCGCCAGCGTCTTGTTGATCATGTTATAGGTCAGTAGCACGTACACGCCCGGCTCGACGCCGTAGAAAATGTACAGTACGTCTTCACCGTTGGGCGAGAGGACGCGGCGCTTGAACTTGAGCTCGGGCGGCAGGTCGGCGAAGATTTTCATCTCGCCGCTCTGCAGGAAATAGCCGTCCGGGAAAACGATGCCGTGGTCCTCCGGCAATTGCACGCAAGATTCACCAATCGCATCGACCCGCGTCACCTGCACCGTGCGGCGGTTGAACACCAGGTAGCGAAACACCGTTTCGCGGTACGGCTTAATGCGCAGCAAAATCAGTTCGCCCACGGCGGCGTAGGAAATATCGCCATCGTTGAGGGACTGGTTGCGGTCCTCGACCAGCTCGCTGTAGATGCCCAGGCCGGTTTCGGTATTGTCTTCGATCTTGACGGTCAAGTCGCCGCCCACCGTCTCCACGAACAGCGTGTCGAGCACGTTGACGTGCGGGTGCTTGCCCAGCACGTGCTGCTCGCGCGTGGTCTGGATCCACTCAAAATCGTGAGTGGGCGGCAGCGCAATGTCGCGTTCGCCACGGTTGTCGATGTAGACCGCTTCACCGCTGTCGGCGAGTGTCCAGCGGAACACGCGCATGTCGGAAAAACGCTCGCCGATCTTGAAGGCAGCCAGCAACTTGCCCTGGTGCACCCGCAACTGGATCAGCTGGGCGTTCTTGTAATAACTGTACAGCTCCTTGAATTCGAGCAGGAAGCGCGGATCGTCCAGGAAAGTCTGGCCCAACGGCACCGGGTCTAGCTCTGCCTGGTCGCCTTCGCGGCGCAGGCGGTACAGGCCAAAGACGTCGGAAACCTTGGTCTCCTGGCGCAGTCCAATGAAGACGTTGTAACCGAACAGCAGCACGTCGCCCACCAGCACCAGGTCGCGCGCCACGCAATTGTTTTCAGTGCGGGCACGTGTGCGCGACAGCAACACCATTTCCTGGCGGCCAAACTCGGCCAGCCGCGCCCCGTTCAGCGTGGCTGCCTTGTCGAGCAAAGCCTTGCCATGGTTGCCCAGGCGCGCGCGCAGCAGGTCGAAGCTGCTCGATTGCGGGGCCGCTTCCGCTGGTGCAATGGTTTGCGCCGGCGTTGCCGGTGATACTGAACCTGCTGGTGCTTCGCTCATGTGCTTAGTCTGCTTTGGCGTTCAGGAAGGCAATCATTTCAAGGCGGTTTGGCTGGGCCGACAACCAGTCGCGCACCCGCAGCAATTCCTCATAGCCGCTGTCGCCAAAGCGCGCGCGCATGGCTTTTTCCAGGCGCTCGCGCGATGCGGCCTGCTTGAGGTCGGCTTGCCAGCGTTCCGACACCACCGCATCGAGCTGGTCCGACAGCCCGAGTGCGACCAGCCGTTCCCACTCGCCCTTGTCAAACCAGACCGCCTTGGCGGCCACGCTATAGTCCAGCAGCAAGGGATTCTCGTTGCTCACGCGAATGCGCGTCATCATGCGGCCGGTGGCCGGGCACAGGCGCACCGCATCATTGACCTCGGTAATCTCGCCGGCGAATTCATGTGCGGCGATTTGCGGACGGTTCTTGCGCCACATGCGGTACAGCTCCAGTTCCATCCATACGCCCTGGCAATTAGCGCATTGCGCGGCCGGCAGGCCACCCTCAATTTTTACGGGCGCAAAGTGTTTGGCGCCGCAAGCTGGGCACATCATCGTATTTTCCGTCATCACCTCATGCTCCCGCGCGTGGCGCTTCAAGTTGCGGCTGGAACGTGGCCAGCAAACTTTGCAGCGCGGCTTGCTGCTGGGTATTGCCGTCGCGGGCAACGCGCGCCAGCAAGCCGGCCACCGTCAGGTTTTGCAATTCGCCGGACGAGCTGCCCAGCGCGCCGATCAGGCCGCGCAAGTCGCCCACCATGTCGCGCTCGCCCGTCAAATGATCCTTCAGGCCAATTTGCAAGGTGCGGCTCTTCTCGACGGTGGCATCGATGCCCTTGCCGATCGACAGTGCCTTGACGAACTTGTCGAAATAATCGCCCTCTCCGCCGACAATGTCGATCTTAGCGTTCTGCAAGGCCTTGCCCAGCACTTCGGCCTGGTCCTTGGCGATGTGCGTTTGCGCATCGATGCCCTTGTTAATTTGCTGGTTGGTCATTTCCAGCTGCATGCGGAACTCTTCATGGGCGCGCGTTTCGGCGCTCATGGCCGACATGGCGGCAAACTTGAGCGCCAAGCCTTTCGATTCGGCTTCGAAGCGCGCTTCAATGACTTTCGCTTCGGCGTCACCGTGGGTGGCGGTCGCGGCGGCGTCCGCTGCCTTGACGGCGGCGTGTGCCAGGCCCATCTGTTCCGTGCCGGCCGCTTCGGCGGCCATGCGCAGGCGGGTCGCTTCGGCCAGTGCCGCGCCTTGCTTGAGCTGGGCGTCGGCCGAGGCGATCATCACCTTGGCACTGGCCAAACCTGGCGCGGCCAGTTCGGCCTCCTTGCCTTCGGCGCTGCGTTTTTGCGCTTCGGCGTTGCGCTCGGCTACTTTGAGCGCGGCCTCGGCCAGCGTCAAGTCTTGCGCGGCCAGGTGTTTGGCCGAGCGCTCTTCGCCCTCGGCAGCCTTGACCGTCATGACCAGCTTTTCTTCGGCGCTCGCTTCGGCGGCGATCACGATCGACTTCTTGTTACGGTCGGCCAGCGCAACCGCGCGCACATCCTTGATCGCTTCTTCCTGCTCGGCCACGGTGCGTTCCACCACGATGCGCTCGCGGATGACATCGGCAATGGCCTTCTTCTGCACTTCGATGGCGCGTTCCTTGTCGATCGTTTGCAGCGCCACTTCCTTTTCGCGGTCAACGATTTCAAGCTGGCGGGCGCGGATGACGCGTTCTTCCTCGATGGCAACGGCGCGCTTGCGGTTATTCTCGGCCACCTCTTTTTCGCGCGTGGTGTTTTCCTGCTGCACCAGCACGATCTGTTCGGACTGCAGGCGCGCCATTTCAGACTTGGCATGCTCTTCGGCCTGGATCTTTTGCGTTTCGGCTTGCTCGCGCGCCCGAACCGACAGCACTTCGCGGCCCTGGCGCGACTCGGCGTCGCACTGCTGGCGCTCAAGTTCCAGGATGGCTTCGCGCGTTTCCACGTCTTTTTTCTTGATCCGCATTTCTTCATCGCGCTGCAACTCGTTGGTGCGGATGTGTTCGATGGCGGTCAGCTCGGTGATCTTCTTGATGCCTTGCGCATCGAGAATATTGTGGCCGTCCAGGTGGGACAGCGACGTTTGCTCGATGTAATCGATGGCAGCGTCTTCCAGCACGTAGCCGGACAAGTCATCGCCGATCTGGCGAATGATGTCATCCCGAAAGCGCCCGCGTGCCTGGTACAGGTCGACAAAATCCATCGACTTGCCGACCGTCTTGAGCGCTTCGGAAAACTTCGCTTCAAACAAGGTTTCCAGCGTTTCCTGGTGCGAGGCGCGCACGCAGCCGACCGTCTGCGCCACTTTCAGCACGTCTTCGGTGGTCTTGTTTACGTGCAGGAAAAAGGTGACTTTGATGTCGGCGCGAATATTGTCCATGCAAATCAAGCCATCCTTGCCCATGCGGCTGATCTCGATGGTCTTGAGCGAAATTTCCATCAGCTCTTTTTTGTGGATGATCGGATACACCATGCCGCCCGTGAAGGTAACCTCTGGCTGGGCGCGCAGCGTATTGATGATCATGACGTGACCCTGTTCTACCTTGTGGTAAAACTTGGCGAACATCACCAGTAAGCCGAAGACGACGATGACGATGCCACCGATGGCGAGCAACATAATTTCCATGATTTCCTTGTGATTCCTGTTGGTTGGCGAGTGTTTTGGCTAGTGAATACTGTCAGGTACTGCCTGCACTTCGTACTGCCGGGTTGTTTCGTCGTAAGCGACGATGATGGCTCTTGAATTCTTGCGCAGCCCATTGGGCTCGCTGGCCCAGACCCGGATATTGATGCCGCCGCCCGAATCGGCCACCTCGGCGCGGCCGAAACCGGGATCGACCTTTCCGGTGACGATCTTGCATTCCAGGCCCACCAGGCTGCTGTTGCTGCGCGCAACGTGCTTGACGAACAAGCCGCGCATCGGCTTGATGACGCGCGCCGCAATCGGGATCGACAGCGCCGCCGTGAACAGCAGCACCGCCACGCCGCACAGCATGCGCACGGTTTCCAGCGGCAAGTAAACGATCACGTAGTTGTGCAGCAATGCTGTGCCCAACCAGGTGAAAAACACCAGCACACTGGCCACCACCGACAGCGGCACCCCGCCCAGGCCGAGCGCGACTAGGTAACCGGCCAGGGAATGCAGATCCGGCAGGTCGGTGGCGCCGTGCGCTGCGTCGATCCCGTCCAGGTGGCCGTGGTGCGCGTGCAGCGCGTCGCCCAAGTCGACAATGCCGACGATCGACATCAGCCAGTAAATCATCAGGACCGCCAGCAGTACCGTGGGCACGGCCGTGGGGAAGCTGGTCAGCAGCTGCAAGATGGGCATCGCACGCCTTTTGGTTGTAAAGTTTAGTCCGCGCTATTGTTGCGCGGTATTTGCTTTTTGGCAAAGTTTATTAATGCTTCATGCAGCGCTTCCTTGATCTTGCGCTTGTCGTCGGCGGCGACGCCGAACTTGTCGGCCAGCAGCGCGTAATCGGCGTCCGACAGGCTCACCGTCAGGCGCGGCCGCACCGGCTTGCTGGTGCAGGGCAAGCCGAGGATCTTGCGGATCTGGTCCGACGGCGAGACCTGGTTTTCAAAAGCGGCGTAGCGCACTGCATCGATCACTTTTTTCTCGACATCAAAGGCGACCTGCACCGCGCGCAGGGCCGCGTCGGAACTGGTCCAGAGGGGCGAACTGCTGACCATGCTCGCCTCTCAGCTCGGCTCGGACGGCTTCGCATTCAGGCGCTGCTGCAGACGCGCCATCACTTGCGCCTTGCGATCCGGCTCGCCAATGCCGGCGGCGGCCAGCTTGCGCTCCAGCGCCTTGTTACCAAATTCGCCCTCGAGCACGTCGGCCGCCTGCATCCGGTCGGCCGTGTCCTGGTGGCGTTGCTTGATGCGTTCGAGCGACTCTTTCGCGCTCATTAGCTTGCTGCCGCTGCTGCCCATGCTTTGCGAGATCGTCGCCGTGGCGCGGTAGACGCTCTCGGTGGTCTTGGCCATGGCCAGCTCGCGCTCGTGCTCGCGCAGCGTCGCCTCGGCGTTGCGGATCAAGTCTTTCAGATGCGTAATATGGCCGGCAAACTGATCGCGCGCACCCGTCTGTTCGGCCAGCGCCAGTTCGATGTCGGCTACTTTGACGGCCACTTCCTCGGCCAGCGCATCCTGCTTTTTTTTCAGCGCTTCGAGGGCCAGGTCTTCGTAGCGGTGCATTTCCTTGCCCAGACGTTCGATCTCGCGCGTCGCTTGCATTTCCTTGGCCATCACGCCGGTCAGGTCGTGCTTGGCGGTGGCCACGTGTGCCTTTGCTTCCACGATTTCCTGCTCGTAGATATTGTTGGCGTTGTTGTCGACGATGCTTTGGCCGATGCTCCGGACATCGCCGCGCAGCATCGTGAGAATTTTTGAAAAGACAGCCATGTTGCTCTCCTTATTTGAGATAGTCCGTGAAGACGTTGAGCGCCTCGAGCGCGTTGTCGGCCACCATGGCCACATCGGTTGCAATGCTGGCGGCGTCAGCGTCATGCGCGAGCGAACCGTAAATCACATAGTGGCCGGCGATGCGACCGAAATTCGACAGCGGGATGGCGATGTTGAGGTCCATCATTGCCTCCAGCATCTCCGAGCGGCGCTCGGGCTTGATCTCGTCTTCGGTCCACAGGTAGCAGATGCACAGCACCTGGCTGGCCGAGCCGGTAACGAAAATCGGCAGCTCCTCCTGGCCCTCGATCACGATGCGCATCACCGGCACCCCGTCGGCCTCTTCTGCCGGCAACAGGTTGCCGCTCACGCCCAGCGAACCGAGCTTCAGGCTGAGCGCCTGTTCAATTGCCAGTAACTGTGTCATTGCCACTTCCATGGTGTTCATCCTCAGACATAATATGTCCAAAGTATAGGCCTGCGACATAAGATGTCAAGCGGTTTATTGAACAATCACTATTGCTTGGTCGGTCCGCAGCGGCGTGTAAAATGCGCCTGCCCCCAACCTTCCGCAAACCTCTCCACACACCATGCACATCGCCACCATCCGCCAGCGCCTGCGTGCCCTGGGCGCCCTGCCCTTGCACGAACAGCGCGTGCTGCGCGACTGGATCCAGGGCGCCGGGCACGAGCACGGGCGGCGGCGCGCGCAGGATTTTTTGCCGCGCGCCGTGCGCGACGCCTTGCCGGCGTTGGACGCCGACTTGGCGGCCATGGCGCGCCTGGTGTCGTCCCATCCTGGCGAAGATGGCTCGGCGCGCTTGCTGGTGGGGTTGGCCGACGGGCAAACGGTGGAAAGCGTGCTGCTGCCGCGTGACGGCCTGTGCGTCTCCAGCCAGGTCGGTTGCGCGGTCGGCTGCCAGTTCTGCATGACCGGGCGCGAAGGATTGATCCGGCAAGTAACCAGCGGCGAAATCATCGCCCAGGTGGTGCTGGCGCGCGCACAGCGGAGCGTGAAAAAGGTCGTCTTCATGGGCATGGGCGAGCCGGCGCACAACCTGGACAATGTGCTCGACGCCATCGAACTGCTCGGCACCGAAGGCAATATCGGCCACAAGAACATTGTGTTCTCCACGGTGGGCGACGCGCGCGTGTTCGAGCGCTTGCCGCTCGGGCGCGTCAAGCCCGCGCTGGCGCTGTCGCTGCACACCACCAAGGCGGCGCTGCGCGAAAAGCTGCTGCCGCGCGCGCCGCGGCTTACCCCGGCCGAACTGGTGGCGCTGGGCGAAGCGTATGCGCGCCAGACGGGCTATCCGATCCAGTACCAGTGGACGCTGCTGGACGGCATCAACGATGGCGAGGATGAGCTAGACGGCATTGTCGCCCTGCTCAAAGGCAAATACGCCGTCCTCAACATGATCCCCTACAACACCATTCCCGACCTCGCCTTCAAGCGTCCCAGCTGGGAAAAGGCGCGCGCAATTGCCGCCGCGCTGCACGGGCGCGGCATCTTGACCAAGCTGCGCGACTCGGCCGGGCAAGACGTCGACGGCGGCTGCGGGCAACTGCGCGCCCGCGCCGGCGCGCCGCGCGTGATCCCGATCCGTACCAGTACGACCGCAACGTAGGGCGGAAAAGCGCAGCGCATTCCGCCAAGCTCCGCCACTGGCCCACTTCAAAAAATCAAAAAAAAAGGGCAGGGCGCCCATCACGACGCCCTGCCCTGTTGCTGTGGCTTGCCGAGACTAGCGCTCGGACACCGCGTCCACCACGCACAGCGCCGTCATATTCACAATCCGGCGCACGGTAGCCGATGGCGTGAGGATATGCACCGCCCTGGCGCAGCCCAGCAGCACCGGCCCGATCGCAATGCCATTGCCCGCTGCAGTCTTGAGCAGGTTGTAGGCAATATTGGCGCTGTCAATGTTAGGCATCACCAGCAAATTGGCGTCGCCCTGCAGCGTGGAGTGCGGCATCATGGTCTTGCGCAGCTTGGCGTCGAGCGCAACGTCGCCATGCATCTCGCCATCGACTTCAATTTCGGGGCGCTGCTGCTGCACCAGCGCGAGCGCCGCGCGCATCTTCTTGGCCGATTCGCTGTTGGCAGACCCGAAATTGGAGTGCGACAGCAGCGCTGCGCGCGGGACAATGCCAAAGCGGCTCATCTCGTCGGCGGCCATGATGGTGATCTCGGCCAGCTGCTCGGCGCTCGGGTTTTCATTGACGTGGGTGTCGACCAGCGCCATCTGGCGCTCCGGCAGGATCAGGAAATTCATCGCTGCGTACACATTGGCGCCCGGCCGCCGGCCCAGCACCTGGTCGATGTAATGCAGGTGCAAGTTGGTGGTGCCGAAGGTGCCGCAGATCATGCCGTCGGC
Organism: Massilia sp. TWP1-3-3; assembly: GCF_049897805.1. Taxonomy (NCBI): domain Bacteria; kingdom Pseudomonadati; phylum Pseudomonadota; class Betaproteobacteria; order Burkholderiales; family Oxalobacteraceae; genus Massilia; species Massilia sp. TWP1-3-3. Next base: position 88,021 of record NZ_JAFCWX010000008.1, on the reverse strand, counting down.
ATCACCCTTGTGGATCATCATCGCGCCGATCAGGCTGTGGCGGCGGCGCATTTCGAGCTTGGCGTATTCCTGGGTGACGCCCTTGCGCATGGCCATCTGGTAGTAGGTCTGCCAGAAGTCGCGGTAACGGTCTTCATGGTCCGGGTTGATGATGTCGAAGTGCTCGCCCAGCTTGAGGCGCAGGCCGAATTTTTCGATGCGCTGTTGCAGCACCTGCGGACGACCGACCAGGATCGGGCGCGCCAGCTTTTCATCGACCACCACCTGCACCGCGCGCAGCACGCGCTCGTCTTCGCCTTCGGCGTAGACGATGCGCTTCATTTCGGGCGGCGCCGCCTTGGCCAGGGCGAACAGCGGCTTCATGAAGGTGCCGCTGCGGTACACGAATTGCTGCAAGCTTTCGGCGTAGGCGTCCAGGTCGGCAATCGGACGCGTTGCCACGCCCGACTCGAAGGCGGCCTTGGCCACCGCCGGCGCGATCTGCATCAGCAAACGCGGGTCGAACGGCATCGGGATCAGGTATTCGGGACCGAACGACAGGTTGCTGATGCCGTAGGTGGTGGCCACGACGTCGGACTGCTCGGCGTGGGCCAGTTCGGCGATCGCGTGCACTACCGCAATTTCCATCTCGCGCGTGATGGTCGTGGCGCCGCAATCGAGCGCGCCGCGGAAGATGTAAGGGAAACACAGCACGTTGTTGACCTGGTTCGGGTAATCCGAACGGCCGGTGGCAATGATGGCGTCGCCGCGCACCGCCTTGACTTCTTCAGGCAAGATTTCCGGGGTTGGATTGGCCAGCGCCAGGATCAAGGGATTGGGCGCCATCTGCTTGACCATGTCCTGCTTCAAGACGCCGCCGGCGGACAGGCCGAGGAAAATGTCGGCGCCCGGCATGACTTCGGCCAGCGTGCGCAGCGGCGTTTCCTGGGCAAAGCGTTCCTTGTCCGGGTCCATCAGCTCGGCACGGCCCTTGTAGACCACGCCGGCCAGGTCGGTGACGAAAATGTTTTCAATCGGAAACCCAAGATCGACGATCAGTTCCAGGCAAGCGAGCGCCGCGGCGCCGGCGCCCGACACCACCATCTTGCACTCGCGCATATCCTTGCCGACCACCTTGATGCCATTGATGATGGCCGCGCCGACGATGATGGCGGTGCCGTGCTGGTCATCATGAAAGACCGGGATCTTCATGCGGCTGCGCAGCTGGCGCTCGATGTAGAAGCACTCGGGCGCCTTGATGTCTTCCAGGTTGATGCCGCCAAAGGTCGGCTCGAGCGAGGCGATAATGTCGACCAGCTTGTCCGGATCGAGCTCGTTGATTTCGATGTCGAAGACGTCAATGCCGGCGAATTTTTTAAACAGTACGCCCTTGCCTTCCATCACCGGCTTGGAAGCGAGCGGACCGATATTGCCCAGGCCCAGCACGGCGGTGCCGTTGGTGATGACCGCGACCAGATTGCCGCGCGCCGTATATTTATAGGCGTTGCCCGGATCCTTGACGATTTCCTCGCACGGCGCCGCCACACCGGGCGAATAGGCCAGGGCCAGGTCGCGCTGGTTGAGCAACTGCTTGGTGGGCGTAACGCTGATCTTGCCCGGACGGGGAAATTCGTGATATTCGAGTGCTGCCAGGCGCAGCTGTTGACGTAATTCTTCTTTTTTTTCCGATGACGAATCCATGCTGGTGCGGCCTTCCTATGACTTACGGGGATCGTTGATTCTAGCAGACGTACCAAACTCGCAAGCTACGTATTTCTACCAACAAACCGGTTTGAGCGCGGTTCGAACCCGGTACGAGCCCTCGTCTAGACAACATTTCATCGCAACCAGCAAAAAAAGTATCGCACACGAAACCACGCGTCGACACGGTTATGAGCGCTGCGACGATGAAAAGTTCGGCCCCGGCGCCGGGACTGTCACCTGGCGCCTCAGGCCGACAAGGTCGTCGACAATGACTTGCCCGCGATGATCACGTTCTTGAGCGTGAGCGACTGAACGTTATGCAGGAACCATGGTTGCGCCGCATTGCGCGGCGTGCCGAAGTCGCAGTCGCTAATGCTGATGCCCGTGAGCGGCAACACCGGCGTGCCCGGCGCGCCATTGAAACTCGAGGCCACCGGTCCCAGGATCACCAGCGCCTGGTAACAGGAATACTGCCCGCCCTGGGTCGCCACATTGCCCACCTTGACGCCGGAAATATGCACCTGCGAGACCATTGGCGCTCGCGTGCGCACGCTGTCGTCGGCGGGCGCGTAATCGCAATCGATCGTGATGATGCCGCCCGCGGTCGAGGCCACCGTGTTTGCCGAAATCACCGACCCTGGCAGCGGCGGATAGAACTTTGGCGCAACCTGCACCCCGTTGGGTATTGAAACGTCACGCACATAAAAGTGACGCAGAAAGCCGCCCCGGTTCATATTGGTCTTCATCCGGATCGCGGTATTGAGCGGATCGCTGGCCCAGTGAATGTTGCGAAATTCCAGATGTTGCGCGTAGACGTGCTCGATCCCGCCCGCCATTTCGCTGCCCAGCGTCACAGCGCCGTGGCCGCTGTTCATCACGCAGTGCTGGATCACGATATTGCGCGTTGGGCCATGGCCGGTGTCGTTGTTCTTGCCGGCCTTGATCGCGATGCAGTCGTCGCCGGTATTGAAAGTGCAGTTCTCGACCAGCACACCGTCGCACGCTTCCGGGTCGAAGCCGTCGCTGTTCGGTCCCATGCTGTCCATGCTGACCTTGCGGATCAGGACATTGCGGCAATTGACCGGGTGGTGCAGCCAGAATGGCGAAGCTTGCACCTTGTAGCCTTCCAGCAGCACGTTGGAGCAGCCGATGAATTCGATCATGCAAGGGCGCAGGAAGTGCCCGATGCCAAACACGCGCTGCGCGACCGGCAGCCCCGCTTCCGACAGGGCGGGCAGGTAGCGCGCGTCGCTGCGCCAGCGCTCCCCCGCCCCCTGGATTTGCGCCCGCCTGGCTGCGCCCAGCTGCGGCGCGAGCACGGCCAGCGTGGCGGCGTTGCGCGGGTTGACGGCCACTTCGCTGTCGCTCGCGCCCGCCCGGTGACGCCCTTTCCAATCCCACCAGCAGTTGGCGCCGCCTGCAAATGGCAAGCCGCCCTGGCCGTCGAGCACACTGGTCCAGTCGGCGCCGGTGAGGGCGATATTGTCCTGTCCATGGGCGTACACCAGGGGTGAATAGTTCAGGCAATCGTTGCCCTGCCAGCGCGACAGCACCAGCTTGCCGTTGGCGCCGCAGTCAACATCGCCATGCCGGGCGTAGTCGGCCGGCTCGGCGCTAAAAAAGACGTGGGCGCCCGCCGCCAGGTGCACATGCACATTCGAGCGCAGCACCATGGGGCCGGCGCAGTACCAGTTCCCCGCCGGGATCAGCACGCGCCCGCCGCCGGCCTGGTGGCAGGCGGCAATCGCGGCGGCGATGGCGCCATGGCAGTCGTGCGATCCGGGCGCGGGAGAAGCAAGCTGGCCCGATGTGTCGTCGGTCAGCCTTCCCTTGACGCTGACCAGCGCGGCCGGCCTGGCCCCGTAAGCGGTGATGACAAAATCCTCCTGCCGAAAAGTGCGTGGCAGGCCCACGCGATCAATGATCGCCTGGGCGCGCCGCCACGGATCGGCGGGACTCGCCAGGGTCGCCGTTCCGGTGGCGCAGCCCCCGGCCGCCAGCAGGCCCGCGGCCGACGTGGCGCGGATCAGGGTGCGACGCTGCAGATTCGGGAGCACAGTCATTTGCTTCATGGTTTTCCTTGATTTGTCATCCGCTACTCTTCAGTCATTGTATTTTGGCTGGACCAAAATAGCAATCTGGACCAGCCACTGTCGTTGCAGGACGCTGGCAAAACAACAACGTTTGCGCAACATTTTGCTTGTTTGATTGGTCTGACCAGTTTAGTATTTGGTCCAATCAAACAAAAAAAGTGATCATGCCAATTGTGATCACAACCATGAGGAGACAAGATGCACCGTTCACGCCCATCCGAGATCAAACCTGCGGTCATGGCCGTCGCCGTGGCTTCGGCCATGCTGCAACTGGCCATGCCGGCCCACGCCCAGACTGTCGCAAAGGCCGCCGTGCAAGCGGCCGTACAAGCCGAACCCTTGCAGGCCGTCGTGGTCACCGGCTCGCTGATCCGCCGCATCGCCAACGAAGGCGCCACGCCGCTGTCGACGATCAAGGCCAGCGAACTGGAAGCGCGCGGCAACCTTGAGCTGAAAGACTTCGTGCTCGAGCAGCCACAGTCGCTGTCGCTGGGCACCAATACGGGCGCTGCCGGCCCCGTGACCAATCTGCGCGGCCTGGGCCCGATGCGTACCCTGACGCTGCTCAACGGACGCCGTCTTGCCAACGAGCCGCTGCAAGACCAGTATGTGTCGGTCAACGTGATCCCGCGCACGGCGCTCGAGCGCATCGAAACGCTCAACGGCGGCGCCGCTTCAACCTACGGCGCCGACGCCATTGGCGGCGTCCAGAACTTCATCACCAAGCGCGGCTACAAGGGCGCCACGGTCAAGGCCGAATATGCGACCCCGCAACAGGATGGCGGCGGCCAGACCAGGAGCATCGGCGCCATTGTCGGTATCGGCGACCTGGCCCAGGACCGCTGGAACGCTTATTTGGCGGTCGACCACCAGTCCAAGTCGGCCCTGTTTCAGAAGGACCGGCTTGAACAGCACGACCCGGCCGTGCTGCGCTCCCTCGGCCTGGGCCTGTTGCCCGATGCGCGCAATCCCTCCCCGATTGCCAACTTCGGTTTTACCCGTGCCGCCAACGCCAACTACAATCCGGCCTTTGCCTCCGGCTGCGTGGCGCCTTACACGATCCCGGTGCTGGGTGCGGCGAGCGCCAACACGCCGCCTGTGTACGCCCCTGGCTGCGCCCGCGACGCGCTGCACTGGACGGCGGTCACCGACGGCAGCGAGATCACCAACATCGCCGCCCGCGCCAGCATGAATCTGGCGGGCGGCCACAAGATCGACCTGGATATCTTGCACAGCAACTTCAACGTGCAAAAGTACCGCGGCTTGCAAATTCCAAACGCCAACCAGCCCTTCACGACCTATTCGCTGCCATCCACCAGCCGCTTTTATCCGGGCAAGGGCATCACCGCGCCGGTCAAGGTCGTGGGCAGCAATACCGGCGCCAACACGCCGGCCATGTACATCGATCCGGCCCGCACGCCGGGAACCGTCAGCGACCTGAACCTGAACAACCGCACCGTCTTCTTCCAGTGGGGTCCGGCCGAGCTTGGCTCCGCCTACCGCAACGACGAGCAGACCAACGAGCGCATCGTGCTGACCGCGGAAGGCAGCGTACTGGGATGGGACTACCGCACCGGCCTGAACTACGGCCGTTCCGAGCGCGACACGCAGGCCGGCGAAGGCTACATTTTGTACAGCAAAGCCCAGCAAGGCTTCGACAAGGGCATCCTCAATCCCTTCGGCCTGCAGGACGAGGCCGGCGCCGAATACCTGCGCAGCATCCAGGCCGAAGACTACACCTATCGCCTGAACAAGGCCTACAACCAGAGCGTGGATGTGACGCTGACCCGTCCCGTCTTCAAGCTGGGCGGCGGCGACGCGGTGCTGGCGGTGTCGGGCGAATGGCGGCGCGATTCGGCCCGCACCTTCAATGCCCCGCTCGACTACGTGCTGCGCAAGGCCGACGGCAGCTACAACATCGACGCCACGGGCAACGTAGTGCAGAGCGACCTGGTGGGCGAGGTGCCGCAAGGCGTGGCCAAAAAGCTGACCCGCGATATTACCTCGCTGATGCTCGAAATCGACATGCCGGTCACGCCGACCTTGCTGGTCAACGCCGCCGTGCGCGCCGACCGCTACAAGGACCTGGACCAGAGCACGGTCAATCCGAAGCTGGCCGTGCGCTGGCAGCCCGCCGCCTCGCTTGTACTACGCGGCTCGCTGTCGACGGGTTTTCGCGCGCCGTCCATCATGGATATCCAGAACCCGACGCCCGAAGTGCGCACCCAGCTGATGGACGACCCGGTCCTGTGCCCGAGTGCGCAGCCAACCGTGCCTGCCACCGGCACCCCGGCCGCGGGCTACAGCGCCGAGCAGGTCTGCAATGTATCGACCTCGTACTGGACCAAGTCGCCCAACAACACCTTCCTCAAGCCCGAGAAATCGCGCGGTTTTTCGTACGGCTTTGCGCTTGAGCCAATGAAGAACCTGTCCATCACGCTCGACTACTGGGGCTTGAGCCTGCGCGACGTCCTGGGCGCCGTAGCCATTGCCGAGATCCAGCAAAACCCGGTCAAGTATGCGGGCAACTTCGTGCGCGCCAGCGACGGCACGATCGACCACATCGTGGCCAGCCAGGCCAACCGCGGGCAGACCCGCATCCGCGGCACCGACCTGTCGGCCCGCTACCGCTTTCCCCAGACGAGCTTTGGCAACTTCGACGCCCAGCTCGACGGCACCTGGTATCACAAGTACGAGTTCCAGGCCGAAAAGGATGGCGTGTGGCTCCAGAACGTTGGCGTGGTGACCAACGACGGGCGCTATGGCAGTGCGGGGCCGAACTCGGGCCTGGCGGGCCTGCCGCAGATTAACCCACGCTGGAAACACACGGCCTCGATCGGCTACGCCTACGGTGCATGGCGCGCCAGCCTGTCGCAGCGCTACAATTCCTCGCTGACCGACCTGACCCCGCGCACCGGTTCCAAGCTGACCAAGATCGATGCGTACAGCCAGTTCAATGTGAACGTCAAATACAGCGGCATCAAGCACACCACGATCTCGGCCGGCGTGAACAACATCAACGAAGCATACCCGTCGCTGACCGCGAACAGCCTGTATCCGGGCGGCTACGTCACCAGCCTGGCCGACATGATGGGCCGTGTCTTTCGCGTCTCGGTCGAGTACAAGTTTTAAGCTCGACTGGTAGTGCAGTGTGACGGCGGGCTCCTTGCGGGGTCCGCTTGTTTTTTGGCAAGGCCACGCTGCCAAACGTCGCAGGCGGCGCGACCGCCTTGCCAGATTGGCCAGACCAACCTAAAATCGCTTATCTCCATCCCTGCCTACGCCGCCCCCACCCGCAATGAAAAAAACTACCGCAGCACCAGAGGCGAACCATGCCGAGCCGCGCCTGTACCGGGTCGTCGCCAGCCGGATCCAGGCCCTGATCGAAGAAGAAAACATCGGCCCGGGCGAGCGCCTGCCGTCCGAACGCGACCTGGCGCTCAAACTAAGCGTAAGCCGCACGTCGCTGCGCGAAGCGCTTATTGCCCTCGAACTTGGCGGCTTCATCGAAGTGCGGGGCGGCTCGGGCGTGTATGTCAGCGAGCAGGCCGCAGCGCTCGCGCCCGTGGTGGAGATAGGTCCGGGCCCGTTTGAAGTGCTGGCCGCGCGCCGCATGATCGAGGCCGAAGTGGCGGCGCTGGCGGCCAAGATGGCGACCGATTCGGCCATCGACGCCATTTTGCTGGCCGTGCTGGAAATGGAAAAGCACCACGACGACCGCAGCGCCAACGAACAGGCCGACCGCAACTTCCATCTGGCCATCGCCAGGGCCACCGGCAACAGCGCCATGGTGGGCGTCATCGATTACCTGTGGAATCAGCGCGGCAGCCTGTGGCACAAGCTCAAGGAACATTTCCAGACCGAAGAATTGCGCACCAATACCCTGAACGACCATCGCGCCATCCTTGAAGCGATTGCCGCCCACGACGTCAGCGGCGCGCGCCAAGCCATGCGGGCCCACCTCGAACGGGTCACACGCACGTTTTCGCGAGGCTAATACCGGAGAATTGGCTCATCCAGATTGCGCAACTGGTCCAACCGCATTAGAATCGGTCTGGACATTCGCCCATCAATCTGAAGGAGAGCACAATGCTTCGTTTCGCATTTTTTCTGTCGCTGTGCGCCAGCGCGGCTGGCGCGCTGGCCGCGCCACTTCTGCCGGCCCGCGTGATCCTGGTGGGCGACTCCACCATGGCCCCGCGCACCGGTTATGGCGAGGCGCTGTGCGCGCGCTTGCTGCCCGGCGTGGCCTGCGTCAACCTGGCGCGCGGCGGGCGCAGCAGCGGCAGCTTCCGCGCCGAAGGCTTGTGGAACACCGTGCAGGAGCAGTTGCGCGCGGGCGCCCCCTACAGCGCCACCTACGTGCTGATCCAGTTCGGGCATAACGACCAGCCGGGCAAACCGGGCCGGTCCACCGACCTGGTCACCCAGTATCCCGCCAATCTGGCGCGCTACGTGAGCGAGACGCGCGCGCTGGGCGCGGTGCCGATTTTGGTCACGCCCCTCACGCGCCGCAGCTTTCGCGGTCCGTGGCTGCACGACGACCTGGCGCCATGGTCGGCAGCGGTGCGCACCATCGCGCGCCAGCAACAGGCCGACCTGCTCGACCTGTACAAGTACAGCGCCGCGGCGGTCCAGGCGATGGGCCCGGCGCAAGCCGACACCCTGGCCCAGGAACCTGCCACGCAACAAGCGCTGCCCGACGGGCGCAAGAGCGCCTTTGACTACACCCATGTCGGCCCCAAGGGCGCCGTACTGTTTTCCGGCATCGTGCTGCGCGACCTGGTGCGCCTGCACCCGGCACTGGCAGCCTCGCTGCGCCCGTTATGAGCGCTCTGCGCGCGCTGGCTGCGGCGGTCCTGCTGTGCAGCGTACCGGCGCGGGCCCAGCTTGCCGACGGCTGGGCCGGCCAAGACGGCGGCACCAGCGGCGGCGGCGCGGTAGCCGCGCTGACGGTCAGCAGTGCGGCCGAGTTGCGCGCGGCGCTGGCTGGAGGCGCGCGCGTGATTGAAGTGGCAGGCATCATCGACATGCGCGATGGCAAGCCGTTTGCCAGCCGCGCCGACCAGCAACAACGCGGCACCCTGCGCGTTCCCAGCAATACCACGCTGACCGGCGCCGGCAGCGGTTCCGGCCTGCTGCACGCTAGCCTGGTGCTGGACAAGGTCAGCAACGTCATCATCCGCAAGCTGAATTTGCGCAACCCGTGCGACGTGGACCCGCTCTGGGATCCGGAAGATGGCCCCAAGGGTCACTGGAACGCGCAGTTCGACGCCATCACCGTGTCTGCCTCGCGCAAAGTATGGATCGACCACAACAGCTTTACGGACGCGCCGCACGGCGACCAATTGGCGCCGCTTGAAAACGGCATGCCCAAGCAGTGCCATGACGGCGCGCTCGACATCAGCCACGGTGCGGACCTGGTCACGGTGTCGTACAACCGTTTCGCGCTGCACGAAAAAAATTCGCTTATCGGTTCAAGCGACAATGCCAGCGACGACCGCGGGCGCCTGCACGTCACCTTCAGCAACAACCTGTTCGAGTTTGTCTCCAGCCGGGCGCCCCGGGTGCGCTTCGGCCAGGTGCACCTGTACAACAACTATCACGTCGGCGCGCGCCGCCATGCGGCCTATCCGCACCAGTACAGCGTGGGCGTGGGCAAGGAGGCCGACATCATCGCCCAGGCCAATGTCTACGAGATCGATGGCGCGCGCGGCTGTGCCGACGTGGTGCGCAGCCATGGCGCCGGTAATTCCTTCCTTGATGCCGGCTCGACCCTGAATGGCGCAGCCTTGAGCGCATGTGCACTGCCGGCCGCACCTGCCTGGCAGGTGCCCTACCCCTTCACCGCGCTCCCGGCGCCGCAAGTGAAACAGCACGTGCTCGCCAATGCCGGCGCCGGCAACTGGGAATTCGACAGCATGCCGGACGGCGCCATGTTGGCCCTTGCCCCCGCCACCTCGCAGCTGGCGCCGGCCACGCCCGACTTTCACATCGAGGCCCGCATCGGCGCCCTGCGGCCAGCTACCGGGAATGGCCAGCTGGTGCTGCTTGGACGCCAGCAAGCGGGCAACTGGTCGGGCGCTGGCCTGGCGCTGGCCGACGGTGTGCTTGAAGTGAACGTCATGCGCATGCAGGACGGCGTGCTGACGCGCGTAAAGCAGCTGCGCCGGTTTGCAGCGCCCGACCGCCGGCCCGACCTGTTGCGCGTCGAGCTGGCAGGCAGTGCGCTGACGGTCTACCTGAATGGCGAAAAGCTCGGCACGGTGAACGATGCGCGCTTCGCGCACGGCGGCACGCAAGTAGGCTTTTATAGCCAGGGCAATGCCTTTCAGATCGACCAGGCCAGCTCTGGCGCGGCGGCTGACAAGCCGGCCCGCCTTGCCCTCTCGGGCGTGGCCGACGTGCTGCGCGCCCAAGCCGGCGACGGCCCGCTGACGGTGCCGGTCAGTGCCCTTGGCGGCGACGGCGCCACGCCCGTCGCCTTTTCGGCGCGCTCGGATAATCCGCGCGTGGCCAGCGTCACCGTCAGTGCTTCCGGCGTTACGGTGGTGCCGGTCAGCCCGGGCGAGACTGATGTCCTTCTGAGCAGCCCGACCGATCCGGCACTGCAAACCTGGTTCAGCGTCAAGGTGGGCCCGCGCTTCGGCAAACCGCCGGCGCAGTTGCCCGCGCCCGTGGTGTTTCCGCCACCTGGCGCGCGCGGCGTGCCGGTCGACACGCCGTTGCGCCTAACCTTTGCCGCCCCGCCGGTACTCGGCGAGGCCGGATCGGTGCGCATTTACCGCAAGCGCGACATGGCCCTGGTCGACATTATTCGCCCCGGGGAAGAAGTCGCCAGGATTGGGCCGCCAAAAGCGGAGCGGCATCGCTACGTGCGGAGCGATCCGATCCGCATTTCCCAACGCAGCGCCTACATTGCCCTGCACGCGGGCGTGCTCGGCTACGACACCGAGTACCTGGTCATCATTGGTGCGGGCGTGTTCAAGCATGCGGTGGGCCGCTGGTCGTTTCGCACCCGCAAGGACATGGGCTCTCCTGCCCGCCTGGTGGTTGACGACGACGGCCCGGCCGACTTTCGTACTGTGCAAGGGGCGCTCGACCACGCCATGGCGCGCTATCCGAAGGCCGCGCCGCTGACCATCGCCATTCGCAACGGCAGCTACGAGGAATTGCTGTTTTTGCGCGCCCGCGACCGCGTGACGCTGCGCGGCGAGAGCGCCGACGGCGTCGTCATCCACGCCACCAACAATGAAGGCATGCATGCGGGTTCAGGCGCCAGCGCCACGCCCGGCACACCCGGCATCGGCGGGGGCCGCGCACTGTTGCTGGCCGAAGAGCTGGACCTGCTCACGCTTGCCTCGCTCACGCTGCGCAACGACAGCGAGCGCCGCTACAGCCGTTCGGGGCAGGCCGAGACCATCTACTTCAACAGCGACGCCGGCCGCCTGGTCGCGCGCGACGCGCGATTTTTCAGCGAACAGGATACGCTGCAGTTGAAGGGCTACGCCTGGTTCTACCGCACCCTGGTCGCCGGCAACGTCGACTTCATCTGGGGCGCCAACCGGGCCGCCCTGTTCGAACAGAGCGAAATCCGCTCGCTCGGCGACAGCGCCAACCAGGCGTCCGGCGGCTACATCGTCCAGGCGCGCACGGTGGCGGCCACGGAGCCGGGCTTCGTGTTTCTCGACAGCGTACTGACCCACGGCGCCGGCCCGGCCGGCAATGCGGTCCCCGAGGCCAGCACGTACCTGGCGCGCAGTCCGGGCACCGCCGCAACCTGGGACAACGTCAGTTTCATCAACTGCCGCATGGACCGGCACATCGCGCCGGGCGGCTGGGCCGGCGCCGGCGTTGGACGCGAGCCGGCGCCCAATCCGGCGCAAGCCGATGCCGCGCACGGATGGCGCGAACATGGCAGCACCGATTTGGCCGGCGCCGCGCTCGACCTGTCGCAGCGCAGCGGCGGCCATGTGCTAGACGCGGCCGCGCGCACCGCCCGCTTCGGCAGCCGCGCCAAAATCTTCGCCAGCTTCAACAACGGCAAGGGATGGAATCCGCCAGATCAGTGAGGAGCGTAGGTCGGATAAGCGACAGCGCAATCCGACAGCGTCAACGAGACGCATGTCGGATTACGCTGGCGCTTATCCGACCTACCGCCTGTAGCGGATTGGGTCGGCCAAAACTTCAAACCGAACCGTGCGCGTCAGCGACTGGCCCGGCGCCAGCACACTCAATCCATGGCGCACCGGCCCGCCTTCCAAGTTGTGCGCATTGATCATGTGATCGACCGGCTCGAAGCAAAAAAAATCCGCGCCCGGTCGCGTGTAGACGATGTAGTAGCCCATGTCCGCGGTAATTTTCAAGCGCTGCGCGGATTCGGGCCAAAAGATCTCGGCCACGCCATCCCAGCCTGAAAACACATTGTCAATCGCTTGCTCGGGCAGCGGGCGCGCACCGCTAAAATCCCACTCAATCGGAATGTCCGTCGGCTCGGAGGGCAAGCCATCCTCGCCGCGCCGCCAGACACTACGCGCCGCAGCGCGCAGCAGCACGCCTTCGGTGCGCGGCAGCCAGGGATGCAGCCCCAGGCCGAACGGCAGTGCGTAGTTGCCGTCATTGCGCACTTCCAGCGTCACTTCGAGCAGCGGCCCGCGCAAGGCATAGCACAGCCGGGCCACGTACGAGAAAGGCGATTGCCCGCCCCGGTCGAGCAGCAAGGCCACGCTGGTCGCTGAACGCGAAACGACCTGCCAGGGCTGTTGCCAGCCTTCGCCATGGATCGGACAAGGCTCGCCCGCGCGGTTGGGCGCCAGGTCGATGCGCCGGCCATCAAAGTGAAAGCCGCCGTCGCCGATCCGGTTCGACCAGGGCACGAGTGGGAAACATGCCAGCTGCGAGGGCGTGGGATCGGGCGCGCCGGCCGGCAGTTCGCATGCGCGCAGGAGCGTGCACGGATGGCCGCCGGCCAGCGCGTCAAGGCGGGCCAGGGCGCCGCCGATGGCAGGCAGCACCTGCGCGTGCAGGTGCGCATTGCGCAGCGAGACGACGTCCACGCCGAACCTATTGGTACTGTGGCCCGTCGAGCAGGAACTTGCCGCCCTGGTAGGTCGCCGTGATGTCGTCGGCCGCCGGGAAGTCGGCAGAATCAGGGAACTTGCCGGCGAACTGGCGCGCACTGTCGCGGGCCCGAAAGCCCAGGAAGGCGGCGTGCTTGTTGTCCCACCAGGCGCTGTCGTTGTCAGAGACGCCAAAGGCGATCGTGTGCCCCACGCGCGGCGCGAACAGGCAGCAGCGCAGGCTTTCGACCAGGTCATCGTAGCTGAAATACGTGGTCAGCATGCGCCGGTTGAGCGGCTCCGGAAAGCTCGATCCGATGCGCAGGCAAACGGTCTCGATCCCAAAGCGGTCGTAATAGTAGCGCGACAGCGACTCGCCAAAGCACTTGCTCACTCCATACATGCTGTCCGGACGGGTCGGCATGCTGGCATCGACCATGTCGGTGGTGCGGTAGTAGCCCACCGCATGGTTCGAGCTGGCGAACACAACGCGCTTGACGCCGGCCTTGTGGACCGCTTCGTACAGGTTGGCGACGCCCAGGATATTGGCATGCATGATGGCCTCGAACGGCGCCTCGGTGGAAATGCCGCCGAAGTGCAGCACGGCGTCCACACCTTCCATCAGGGCCAGCACGGCCGCCTTGTCGGCCAGGTCGCACTGCACGATTTCCTCGCCTTCGCCGGCAACGCCAAGGTCGGCCAGGTCGCTCAGGCGAATCACTTCGGCCCAGGGTTTGATACGCTCGCGCAGCACCTTGCCCAGGCCGCCGGCAGCGCCGGTCAGAAGAATACGTTTAAAGGGGGTTGCCTGCGTCATGTTGTCTCCTTGGTTCAGATAGTGTTCCGGTCACGTGACCGGGGCCGGGTTGAACAGCACCAGCGCGTTATGCAGCTTGTGGTGCTCGGCCCAGGTCTTGCGCCCGCTAGCTACTTCCAGCATCAGCTTAAACATTTCCCAGCCCACGTCTTCGATCGTCGCGCTGCCGCTGGCGATGCGCCCGGCATTGACGTCCATCAGGTCATGCCAGCGGCGCGCCAGCTCGTCGCGCGTGGCCACCTTGATAACCGGTACGGCGGCCAGCCCGTAGGGCGTGCCGCGCCCGGTCGTGAAAACGTGCAGGTTCATGCCGGCCGCCAGCTGCAGCGTGCCGCAGATAAAATCGCTGGCCGGGGTGGCGGCGTAGATCAAGCCCTTGCGGGTGAGTTTTTCGCCTGGCGCAAGCACCCCCACGATGGGCGAGGTGCCCGACTTGACGATCGAGCCCATGGCCTTTTCGACGATATTCGACAAGCCGCCCGCCTTGTTGCCCGGCGTGGTGTTGGCGCTGCGGTCGACGCCGCCCCGCAGCAGGTAATCGTCATACCACTGCATCTCGCGCACCATGGCCGCGGCCACGTCGGCGTTGGCGGCGCGCGCGGTCAATTGGTCGATCCCGTCGCGCACCTCGGTCACTTCCGAGAACATGACGGTGGCGCCGGCGCGCACCAGCAGGTCGGTGACAAAGCCGACAGCCGGATTGGCCGTCACGCCGGAAAACGCGTCGCTGCCGCCGCACTGCACGCCGACCACCAGTTCCGAGGCGGGACAGGTTTCGCGGCGACGCGCGTCCAGTTGCCGCAGATGGCCTTCGGCCGTGCTGACGATGGCGGCGATCATGGCGTCAAAGCCCACGTGCTGCTGGTCTTGCAGGCACACCACGGACGGCACAGCCGCACCGATGGCAATTGCGCCGGCCGGGAACAGGCGTGCCGGCGGCAGCTTTTCGCAGCCGAGGCTCACCACCATGACCGCGCCGCCAAAATTGGGGTTCTTGCTGATATTGCGCAGGGTGCGGATCGGAACTTCGGCGCCGGGAGCGTCGATCGCCACGCCGCAACCGTAGCTGTGCTCGATGCCAATGACGTCGTCCACATTTGGAAAGCGCGGCAGCAGTTCTTCCTTGATGCGCCGGACCGCAAAATCGACCACGCCCGAGACACATTGCACGGTGGTGGTGATGGCCAGGATATTGCGCGTGCCGACGCTGCCGTCGGCATTGCGGTAGCCCTGGAAGGTGTAGCCCTCGAGCGGCGCGGCGGGTGGCGCCAGGCGGGTGGCCACGGGCAGGTCGCTTAGCGCGCGCGCCGGCGGCATGCGCAGCACCCGCTCGGACACCCAGGCGCCGCGCGCAATGGCGCAACTGGCGTAGCCGATGGTGACGTTGTAGCGCACCACCGCATCGCCCTCGGCCAGGTCGTGCAGCGCGACCTTGTGCCCCTGGGGTACCGCCTCGACCAGGGCCAGGCCGTCCGCAAACACGGCACCGGCGCCCAGGCCGCCATCGTTGGCGACAATGGCGACATTGTCGTTCTCATGCATGCGGATATAGCGTGCCTGGTCATTTTTCATCGTCATCATCATCGTCGTCAACGCCTCGTCATACCGTGTGGCGGCCGCCGCACCAAGGCTTGCGACCGTTCATCCAGTATGCCACATATGCGTCGCGATTGGCTAGTCCACATTGCTATTTTGGTCCAACCAAAATACAATGGACCGACCAAATCGTGGTTTCGGCCTGACACGAATGGCATTCTGGCCCGTGGAAATGGCCGATAATGCGCAACAGCTTGCCGTCCCATACCTTACCGGAGACACCGTGACACCCACCCCAAGCAAACTGCTCGCCGCGCTGGCCTGCCTGACTGTACTCGCTGTCGCTGGACCGGCCCGCGCCGAAGGCCCGTACCGCAACCCGGACAACAAGAACGCGCAAGACCTGGGCGAAGGCAGCTACCCGATCCCCTATAAAAAACCTGACGCGGCAGAGATCGGCGCGGCGCTGCACCGCATCCGCGCTTACCTCGACGCGGCGACGCCCTCGCGCGTGGTGCGCAAGGATAACGGCGCCGAGATCACCGACTTCAGTACGCCCGTGGCCGAGGCCATCGTGCAAGCGAGCGATGGCGACTTCGGCCTGCAAGTCTATGAAATGGGCGTGGTGCATGCGGGCCTGATGCGCGCGGCCGAGGTCACGGGCGAGCGCCGCTTCACCGACATGACGGCGCGCCACCTGGCCTTTTTCGCTGACCGGCTCCCGTACTTCCGGGCCCAGGAACGGAAGTTCAAGCTGGGGCGCGCCAACAGTTTTTCGCGCTTCATCGATCCGCGTTCGCTCGACGACGCCGGCGCCATGTGCGCGGCCATGATGCGCGCGCGGGCAGCGGGCATTGGCCCCGACCTGTCGGCCCAGATCGCCGTCTGCGGCCAGTGGGTGGCGGCTGGCCAGTACGGGCTCGCCGACGGTACGATGGCGCGCAAGCGCCCGCAGGCGTCGTCGCTGTGGGCCGACGACATGTACATGGGCGTGCCCGCGCTCGCGGAACTGGGCCGCATGAGCGGCAAGAGCGCGTACTTCGACGACGCGGTAAAAAACGTGCTGCAGATGTCGGCCTATATGTTCGACAAGCAGAAAGGCATCTATACCCACGGCTGGAACGCCAACCACCCGGACGCGCCCCGGTTTTACTGGGCGCGCGCCAACGGCTGGGCCGTGCTGTCCATGTCCGACCTGCTTGACGTGCTGCCCAAAACCCATCCCGGCTACGCACCGGTGCTGGCCCAGCTGCGCGCCACCTTGCGTGGCGTCGCAGAGCTGCAGTCGGGTGCGGGACTGTGGCACCAGATGGTCGACCGCAACGACTCCTACCTGGAAAGCTCGGCCAGCGCCATGTTCACGTATGGCCTGGCGCATGCGATCAACCAGGGCTGGATCAGTCCCGTGACCTACGGCGCGATCGCCCAGGCCGGGTGGGCCGGCCTGTCGGCGCGCATCAACGCCAAGGGCCAGGTTGAAGGCACCTGCGTTGGCACTACGCTCGCCGGCGACCAGACTTATTACTACCACCGCCCCACCAGCGTGCATGCGCTGCACGGCTACGGCCCCACGCTGCTGGCCGGCGCCGAGATGATCAAGTTGCTGAAAAATCCAGCCTTCGACATCGAGTACAAGGTGCGCACCTATCACTACGTGCCCAAGGGCGGCAGCACCGATTACCGCGAACACCACTAAGCCGGAGCCTCACATGAAACCAACCATGCTTTTCCTCGCCGTATCGGGCGTGCTGGGTGCCGCATCGGCGTCCCATGCGGCCGAACAGCTGCGCATCGACGCCAGCCACGACCTGGCCATTGCGCGCGCGTCCGAAACCATCAGCGTCCCGTGGACGGAAGTGAACCGCGCCCTGCCCGGCGCGCTGATCCAGCACCTGGCCGTGCGCGACCGGGCCGGGCGCGTACTGGCGCACCAGGTCACCAATGTCCTGCCCCAGGCCAAGGACCCGCGCAATATCGGCGCCGCCTATGGCGAACTGATTTTCCAGTACAGTTTTGCGGCGGGTGAAAAAAGCGCCAGCTTCACGGTCGAAAAAACCGAGTCGCTCGCGCCCGTGTTTCAAGCCGCGGTCACGGCACGCTACGTCCAGGAGCGGCTCGACGACTTCGCCTGGGAGAACGACCTGGTGGCGCACCGCACGTACGGCCGCGCGCTGGCAGCGCCCGCCCCGCCCGGCGTGACCAAGGAAGTACTGGTCACCAGCGGGCTCGATATCTGGTTCAAGCGGGTCAGCTATCCGATCGTGGACCGCTGGTACAACAAGGGACATGACCACTACCACAAGGACGAAGGCGAAGGCATGGACATGTACAACGTCGGCCAGTCGCGCGGTTGCGGCGGCAGCGGTGTGTGGGACGGCAAGCAGCTCTACACGAGCGTCAACTACGCATCCTGGAAGGTGCTCGCCAACGGCCCGGTGCGCGCGATTTTCGAGCTGAGCTACGACAGCTGGGACGCCGGCGGGGTCGCAGTCTCGGAAGTCAAACGCTTCACGGTCGACGCCGGCCACCAGTTCGACCGCGTCGACAGCACCTTTACGTTTGCCGGACCTGCGGCGCTGACGGTGGCGATAGGACTGAACAAGAACCCCGCCGGCAAGGGCCAGCAGCCGCAGATTGCGATTACGCGCGACCCGGCGCGTGGCGCCTTGATGCAATGGGTTGAGCAGGCCGGCAATGGCGCCTTTGGCACGGCCATCATGCTGCCGGGTGCGAGCGCCTATGCGCAAGACGGGCTCAATGAACTGGTGCTGGCCAGCGTCGCTTCCGGCCGGCCGCTGCGCTATTACGTCGGCGCGGCCTGGTCCAAAGCCGGGCGCATCGCCACTTCCCAGCAATGGAACGCCGAGATCGCCACGCTGGCTGCGCGCGTGGCCAATCCGTTGCGTCTGTCGCTGAGCGCGGGCGCGGCGACGGACAAGCCTTGAGCTCAAGCGACGCAGGGCACCTCGGGCAAGCCCTGCACGCCGGGCCTGAAGGCGATGGTGGCGCCGGCCCACGCGTCGTCCGGACTCTGGCCGGCACTGATCGAAGTCACCAGCATGGTGTCGAGAGCCGGTCCGCCAAAGCTGCACATGGACGGTTTGGCCATCGGCACGTCGATTCTGCGGTCCAGCCGCCCGTCCGGGGTGAACCGCAAGATGCAGCCGGCGTCGTTTCCGCAGATCCAGTAGCAGCCGTCGGCATCGACCGCGGCGCCGTCGGGCCGCCCGGGATGGTCAAGCATATCGACGAACAGGCGCTGGCGCGAAGGCTCGCCACTGTCCGGATCATAGTCGAACGCCCATATTTTCTGGACCTGCGGATGCGAGTCGGACAAGTACATGGTGCGCCCGTCGGGCGCAAACGCCAGGCCGTTCTGCACCATCAGGCCTGACACAAAAGGCCCTTCCAGGGCGGCTGCGTCCAGACGGTACAACTTGCCCTCGGCCCTGCCCTGCGCCATGTCCATGACCATGGTGCCGCTCCAGAAACGCCCCTGGCGGTCGCACCGCCCATCGTTAAAGCGCATGCCCTCCTCGATTCCAACAGGGCGGGCCAGCACCGCGGCCCTGAGCAGGCCGGCGTCGCCCAAGCCCAGGGCAAACAAACCGCTTTGCATGCCGGCCACCAGGCCGCCGCCGCTGCGGGCGGCCAGGCATGCCACCATCTGGGGCGTGTTCCAGTTGGCGATGGCGCCGCTGGCCGGATTCCAGCGCCAGATGGTGCGCTCCACGATATCGACCCAGTACCAGGCCTGCTCGGCCACGACCCAGAGCGGCGATTCGCCCACCGTGCAGCGTGGTGCCTCTATCCGCTCGATGCGCACGCCGCCCTTCATGCCGACGGCTCGGTAATCACCTGGTAGCGCGGCACCAGGGTTTTCATCACGCACCAGGCCAGCAGATAGGCCACCGCGCAGCCGCTGAACATGATGGTGTAGCCGGTCGATACCTGGCCGAGCGCGCCGTAGTGATCGAACAGCCAGCCGCCGATCTTGGTGATCAACACGCCGCCAAGGCCACCGGCCATGCCCCCGATGCCAACCACCGAAGCGATCGAGCGCTTGGGGAACATGTCGGACACGGTGGTGAACAAGTTGGCCGACCAGGCCTGGTGCGCTGCGGTGCCGATGCCCACCAGCAGGACCGGCACCCAGAAGCTGATGTAGCCGAACGGCTGGGCCAGCAGCACCACCAGCGGGAACAGCGCAATGAGGAACATGGCGCGCATGCGCCCGTCGTAAGGCGAGGCCCCCTTGTTGATGAAATAGGTCGGAAAATAGCCGCCGCCCACGCTGCCGATCATGGTCATGCTGTACAGGATGGCAAGCGGTAACTGGATGTCGGACGACGTCATGCCGTACTGCGCCGACAGGTACTTGGGCAGCCAGAACAGGAAGAACCACCACACGCCGTCCGTCATGAATTTGCCGAAGGCGAAGGCCCAGGTCTGGCGATAGGCGAGCAAGGCAACCCAGCTTAGCGCCAGGCCGGCCGCACCCGCGAGCGCCCCACTGTGGGCGTCGTCGCTGGTGATGTAGGCCAGTTCCGCCTTCGATAGGCGTTTTTGCTGTTCCGGCTTTTCGTAGAACGTGATCCACAGCCCCATCCAGACAAAGCCGATCGCGCCCACCGCCACGAACGCCGCCTGCCAGCCCCACACGGCGGCCAGCAGCGGCACGCAGATCGGCGCCAGCACGGCGCCCACGTTGGCGCCTGAATTGAAAATCCCGGTGGCGAAGGCACGCTCTTTTTTGGGGAAGTATTCGGCCGTGGCTTTGATCGCGGCCGGAAAATTGCCGGCCTCGCCCAGCGCCAGCACGGCCCGCGCGATCATGAAGCCGGCGATCGATACCGGCACTGCCGCCAGGCCCAGCGCGTTCAAGACGGATGCCATGCCGCTGCCCAGGCCGAGCGCGAAGGCATGCATCACCGCCCCGATCGACCAGACAAGAATGGCCAGCACGAAGGCCGCCTTGGTGCCGAGTTTATCGACCACGCGCCCCGCGAACAGCATCGAGATCGCGTACACGAACTGGAACACCGCCGTGATGTTGGCATAGTCCGTATTCGACCAGCCAAACTGCTTGGACAGGTCGGGCGCCAGCAGGCTCAGGACCTGGCGGTCCAGGTAATTGACGGTCGTGGCGAAAAATAACAGCGCGCAGATCGTCCAACGGTAACTGCCCATTCCTTGCTGCTTCATATTGTCTCGTCTTTATTTTATGTTTGCAACGGGAGTGGAAGGTTACGGCGCGCTCGGCACGCCATCCTGCATGCGGGTCAGCCCCAGCGGATTGGCGTCGGCCAGCGCGGGCGGCAGCAGCGCCGCCGGCAGGTTCTGGTAGCACACGGGCCGCAGGAAGCGGTCGATCGCGCCCGCCCCCACCGACGTGCTGCGGCTGTCCGAAGTGGACGGGAAAGGGCCGCCGTGCACCATCGCATGCGCCACTTCGACGCCGGTCGGAAAGCCATTGAACAGGATGCGGCCGGCCTTGCGTTCCAGGACCGGCAGCAGGCGCGCGGCGAGCGCCTGGTCGGCAGGGAGCGCATGCACGGTGGCCGTCAACTGCCCTTCGAGGCGTTGCGCGACCTGCAGCATTTCGGCTTGGTCGTGGCAGCGTACCAGCAGCGAGCAGGGGCCGAACACTTCGTCTTCCAGCGCCGGCGTGGCCATGTAGGTGAGCGCATCGCAGGCATACAGGGCTGCGGTCGCGGCGCAGGAGCCCGCACCGGCCTGGCCAGCGGCGAGCCGGCTTACTCCTTGCAGGGCATCGAGCGTCGCCACGCCGCCCTGGTAGGCCTGGTGGATGCCGGGCGTGAGCATGGTGGCGCCGGCCTTGGCCTGCAGCGCGGCGGCGGCCGCCGCGAAAAAGCGGTCGGTATCGGCGCCGGCAATGGCCAGCACCATGCCAGGGTTGGTGCAGAACTGGCCCGCGCCCATGGTCAGCGAATCGACAAAACCCTGGGCCAGCTCGCCGTTGTCGGCCGCCAGTGCGTGCGGCAGCATGAACACCGGGTTCACGCTGCTCATTTCGGCGTACACGGGAATGGGTTCATGGCGCCCATTGGCCACCCGCACCAGCGCCATGCCGCCCTGGCGCGAACCGGTAAAACCGACCGCCTTGATCGCCGGGTGGGCCACCAGTTGCTGGCCCACGCTGCGCCCTTCGCCGATCACCATCGAAAACACGCCCGCCGGCAGCTGGCACGACGCCACGGCGCGCGCGATGGCGCGCGCCACCAGCTCGGACGTGCCAAGGTGGGCATTGTGGGCCTTGACCACCACCGGGCAGCCGGCCGCCAGCGCAGACGCGGTGTCGCCGCCGCCGACCGAGAACGCCAGTGGAAAATTACTTGCGCCAAATACGGCCACGGGACCGAGGCCAATTTTGCACAGGCGCAGATCGGGCCGCGCGGGCACCCGGTCAGGCAGCGCGCCATCGAGCGTGGCGCCCAAAAAATGGCCGTCGCGAACCACCTTGGCAAACAGGCGCAGCTGGCCGACGGTGCGACCGCGCTCGCCTTCCAGGCGCGCCTGCGGCAAGCCGCTCTCCTGCATCGCGCGTTCGATCAGCTGCGGTCCCAGGTCCAGGATTTCCTGGGCGATCGCTTCCAGAAAGGCGGCCCGTTCGTCCAGCGAAGTGGCGCGGTAGGCGTCGAATGCGGCGTCAGCGAGCGTGCACGCGCGCTCGACGTCGCCGCCACTGGCCAGCCCGAAAGGCGGCGCCAATTCGGCACCGCTGGCCGGGTCGATCGCGCGCACCGTGCCGGCTGCGCCGCGCACTGCGGCCCCCGCAATGATCATGCTGCCATCAAACGCCATCATTGCGGGCCCTGCGTGCTGATCAACGCTTGCAGCATCTCGCATTCGGCCCCGGTCAGGTCGGTCAGCGGCGCGCGCACCGGGCCGGCGTCGTAGCCCACCAGGCGCGCGCCGGCCTTGACGATACTGACCGCGTAGCCGGCCTTGCGGTTGCGAATTTCCAGGTACGGCAGGAAGAAGTCGTCGATCAGGCGGTTGCTGGTGGCCTGGTCGTCAGTGGCAATGGCATGGTAGAAGTCCATCGCCAGCTTGGGCATGAAATTGAAGACGGCCGACGAATACACCGGCACGCCCAGGGCTTTGTAGGCAGCCGCATAGACTTCCGCGGTCGGCAGCCCGCCCAGGTAGCTGAAACGGTCGCCCATGTGGCGCCAGATCGACACCATCAGTTCGACGTCGCCGATGCCGTCCTTGAAGCCGATCAGGTTGGGGCAGCGATCGGCCAGCGTGGCAAGCGAATCGGGCGTCAAGCGGCACTGGCCGCGGTTGTAGACGACCACGCCGATGTCGACCGCCTTGCAGAATTGTTCGACGTGCGCCACCAGGCCATCCTGGCTCGCTTCGGTCAGGTAATGCGGCAGCAGCAGCACGCCCTGTGCGCCGAGACGCTGGGCTTCCTGGCCGAAGGCAATCGCGCTGCGGGTCGGGCCGCCCGCGCCGGCCAGGATCGGCACCTTGCCGCGGCAGGTGTCGACCGCTACCTTGACGACGTCGCTGTACTCCGCATGCGTGAGCGAAAAAAATTCGCCGGTGCCGCCGGCGGCGAACAGCGCGCTGGCGCCGTAGGGCGCGAGCCACTCCAGGCGGCGCGCGTAGGTATCGGCGCGAAAGTCGCCATTGGCGTCGAAGTCGGTGATCGGGAAGGAAAGCAAGCCGGAGGACAGGGTGTGTTTCAATTCTTGAGGATGCATTTCAACTCCAGTGTGGGCGATAGCTAGTAAATGTTGAGTCTGAATATTAAGTCGTACGTCATCGTACAACATAAAATAGACTGCTACAAGATCCTTATGCGAACTATTGCCGTCGTGGTCAAGCGGTCATGGTTTCGTGAGCGCGGCGCAGCCGTTCGCGGCTGTTGCTCAGGTGGGTACGCATGGCAGCGCGCGCGCCTTCGCCATCCTGGCGTTCGATGGCGCGCCAGATCTCTTCGTGCTCATGGTGCACGCGCCGGGTAAACGCGCCTGGCTCATCCTGGGCGAGCTTGGCCGCGTTCACGCGCGCCCTGGGAATGATGGCCGAGCCAAGGTGGGCCAGGATCTCGACGAAATATTTATTGCCGGTTGCCTGGGCGATCAGCAGGTGAAACTGGACGTCGTCGCCGACCGCACCGCCCTGCTCGCCGCTGGCGCGCATGGACTCGACGATGATTCCCAGCTGCGCCGCCTGCTCGTCGGTGCGGCGAGCGGCCGCCAGCGCCGCCGCTTCGGTCTCCAGGCAGATACGCAACTCCAGGATGGCGAGGACGTCGCGCAGGGTGACGATCGTGTCCGATAACAAGCCGCCGGTGGCGGGCGCCGCCTCCAGCACGAAGGTGCCGATCCCATGCCGGGTTTCAACCTGGCCGCTGGCCTGCAAGTGCGAAATGGCTTCGCGCACCACGGTGCGGCTCACGCCATGCAAGGCCATGATGGCCGACTCGGTCGGCAGCTTGTCGCCCGGCTTGAGGATGCCGGAGTGAATGTCGCTGGCGAACTGTTCAATGACGCCTTGGGCGAGGTTGCGGTGTTTCTTGCGTGGCAGGTTCATGGCTGGGCTGAATTGTCGTCAGACCCCAATTATAGCGCCGCCCATGTTGTATGACGACTTACATCCTCTACGCACAAATACTATCGATTCGATGAATACTATCAATTTCCCAAATCAATTGATTTTATCTATCATTCGTTCATACCACTTCACCGGAGAACAGCATGACCACCCAGATCAAGTCAGTCACCATCGAAAACCTCGAAGCCGCTTTTGCCGGCGAATCGATGGCCCACATCAAATACCGCTACTTTGCCAAGCTGGCGCGCGCCGCCGGCGACATCGAAGTTGCCGAAGCATTTGAAGCCACCGCCGACCAGGAAGTTCAACATGCTTTCGGCCACCTTGACCTGCTCTACCCAAAGGACAAGATGACGCCGGCCCGCTCGCTGGAAATTGCGATCGAGGGCGAGACGTACGAATACACCGAGATGTATCCGAAGTTCCGCCACCTGGCCATTGAAGAAGGCAACAGCGCCGCGGTGGCCGAGTACGACGAGCAGATTGAAGAGTCCAAAGTGCACGCCGCCCAGTTCCGCCGCACGCTGGAAATTGCCGCCAAGCGCTTTGCCGCGCTGGCCAATGTCGAAGAGCGCCACGCCAACCACTACAAGGCTGCGCTGGACAAGCTCAACGCCGCCGCCTGAACCATCAACTTACAAGGACCACACCATGAAAACCTATCAGTGCATCGTATGCGGCTTTATCTACGACGAGAGCGTCGGCTTGCCGGGCGAAGGCATCGCCGCCGGCACCCGCTGGAACGACATTCCAGACGACTGGGCCTGCCCGGACTGCGGCGTGGCCAAGTCCGACTTCGACATGGTGGAGCTGTAATATGAACGGGCCCATCGTCATTGTCGGCGCCGGCATGGCCGCGTACGGCGTGGCGCGCGAGCTGCGCAAGCTGGACAAGGCGACGCCCTTGATCATCGTCGCCGGCGACAGCGCCGGCGCGTACGCCAAGCCGATGCTGTCAAACGCCATCGCGCTTGGCAAGGCAGCGCACCAACTGGTTTCGCACAGCGCGGCGCAGATGGCCGCGCAGCTTGATGCGACCGTGCTGGCGCACACCCGGGTGCTGGCGATCGACACCGCCGCGCGCACATTGAGCACCGACCAGGGCGAGGTCGTCTACGGCAAGCTGGTGCTGGCGCTCGGCGCCGATCCGATCCGGCTGCCAATGGCGGGCGACGCGGCTACCGAAGTGCTGTCGGTGAACCATGTGGACGACTATGTGCAGATGCGCGCGCGCCTTGAACAAGTGGGCGAGGCAGCGCGTGTAACGATTATCGGGGCCGGCTTGATAGGCTGCGAATTCGCCGACGACCTGCTCGCCGGCGGGCACCACGTGACGCTGGTCGACCCGAATTTGCAGCCGCTCGGGGCGCTGGCCGCGCCCAGCCTGGCGGCAGGACTGGCGCAAGCCTGGCACGGACGCTCGCTCTCTTTGCGCCTTGGCACGACTGTGGCGGGCGTGGCGCGTACTGCCGACGGTTTACTCGTCACGCTGGCCGATGGTGGCGCAGTGACGGCCGATCTGGTGCTCTCTGCGGTGGGACTGAGGCCGGCAATCGCTCTGGCGCAGGCGGCAGGGCTGGCCACGGGGCGCGGCATCGTGGTCGATGCATACGGAAAAACCAGCGCGGACGGGGTGTATGCGCTGGGCGACTGTGCCGAGTACGCGGGGGTGGGCGTGCTGCCTTACGTGGCGCCGCTGCTGACTGCGGCGCGCGCGATCGCCGCCACGCTGGCGGGCACGCCCACGCCGATCGTGCATAAAAAGGAAGCGGTGATCGTCAAGACGCCGAGCTACAAACTGGCGCTGGCGCCGCCGGCGGCGGGGATCAAAGGCAGCTGGGTCGATGAAATCGATGGGGAGCGCACGATTGCACGTTTTGTCGACGAACAGGGCAAGCTGCACGGGTTCGGGATCTCAGCCCACACGCCGGCGCTGCGCCAAAAGCTGCAGGGTGAAATTGGCTGAATCACCGGGCGACGTGTGGAGCGCTCAAAAACCCAACCTCACATCGTCACTGCGCGCGAGGGGCTCGCCCATCATAGACGGTACAATCAGCCCATGCTCTCTGAATTTGACCTCATCAAACGATACTTCAACCGTCCGCGCCCGGGCCGCGCCACGCTCGGCATCGGCGACGACTGCGCCCTGCTCGCGCCCGCGCCCGGCATGCAGATGGCCATTTCCACCGACATGCTGGTCGAGGGCCGTCACTTTTTTGCCGGCGCCGACGCGCGCATGCTGGGCCACAAATGCATTGCCGTGAACCTGTCGGACCTGGCCGCCATGGGCGCCAAGCCGGTCGCGTTCACGCTGGCGCTGGCGCTGCCGGCGGCCGATCCGGCCTGGCTGGAAGCGTTTTCGGGCGGCCTGTTCGCGCTGGCGGACGCCTTCGATTGCGAACTGATAGGCGGCGACACGACCAAGGGACCGCTGACGATCTGCATCACCGTGTTCGGGGAACTGGCGCCGGGGCACGCGCTGCGGCGCGACGCGGCCAAGGTTGGCGACGACATCTGGATCTCGGGCACGCTCGGTGACGCGCGCCTGGCGCTGGCGTGCTACTGGGATGACTATGCGCTCGACCCAGGGCCGATGGCAATTGCCGCGTCGCGCATGCACACGCCGGCGCCGCGCGTGGCGCTGGGCATGGCGCTGGCCGCCGGGCCGCTGGCGCATGCGGCGATCGATATTTCAGACGGGCTGGTGGGCGACCTGGGGCATATCCTGGCCGCCTCGCAGGTGGGGGCCACGCTCGCTGTCGATGCGCTGCCGGCTGGACCCGTACTGGGGGCGCAGGACGTGAATTTGCGGCGCCGGTTTTGCGCCGCCGGCGGCGATGATTACGAGTTGTGCTTTACGGCGCCGGCGGCCAACCGGGCGGCAATCGTTGCGGCGGCGCTGGCGGCGGGGACGGCGGTGACCAGGGTGGGCAGTATCGACGCTGAACCGGGGCTGCGTTTGGTTGATGGCGGCGGTACGCTGGTGTCGATGGGGCTGGCGGGGTTTGATCACTTCGCGAGCTAGCCACCACATCGTCCTCCCGCACGCGGGACCCGTGGAACGGTTCAACTGAGCAACTGTTCCATGGGTCCCCGCACGTACGCGAGGACGATGTGGGGTGATGCCGCTGTCACAGCGCCGCTTCGGCCCCAGGCTCGCGCGACACCCTGCGCTCGTCGCGCGCGCCGTTTACCAGCCAGTAGTGGTGAAACGCGAGCCGGATATTGTCGCGCAGTTGCGTGTCGTCCCACGGCTTGGTATAGAACCGGTGGATCGCCCCGCGATTGATCGAATCGAGCATCGCTTCAAGCCCGGTATGGCCCGACAGGATAATCCGTATCGTCTCCGGATACAGCTCCTTGACCTTGCTCAGGAACTCGGTGCCGCTCATGTTGGGCATGTGCTGGTCGCACACGATCACTTGCACCTGGTGCAGGGCTAGCAGTTCGAATCCTTCCGCAGGCGACAAGGCCGTCAGAATCCGGTAATTATCGCGCCGGAACAGCCGGTGCAGCGCCGAGAGCACATTGACGTCGTCATCGACCAGCAGCAACGTCTGGCGGCTTGACTCGCTCGCCACTTGCTCCATCGGCAGCGCGCGGTTGGCCAGCAGCATCGCGGCCATCTCCTGCGCCGGCAACGGGCGGCTGAAGTGAAAGCCCTGGATCTCGTCGCAGCGGTGGCGCCGCAAATACACCATCTGCGCGCGCGACTCGACGCCTTCGGCAATCACCGTCATCTTCATGCTGTGCGCCATGCTGATGATCGCCCGCGCGATGGCAGCGTCGTCCGGGTTGACAATGATGTCGCGCACGAAGGCAATGTCGATCTTCAGCTTGTCGATCGGGAAGCGCTTCAAGTAGGCCAGGCTCGAATAGCCGGTGCCGAAATCGTCGATCGCCACCTTGATGCCGAGCTGCTTGAGGTTGTTCAGCACCGCGATGGTGTGTTCGGCGTTCGACATCAGCGCGCTTTCGGTCAGCTCCAGCTCCAGCAGCGCGGGGTCGGCATGGTGGTTGGCGATGGCGGCGCGCACGTCCGCTTCCAGGTCGCCCTCGACGAACTGGCGGCTCGACACATTAACCGCGACCCGCAGTTCGCCCACGCCGTCGGCCACCCACTGCGCCATCTGGCGGCATGCTTCATTGATGACCCACGCGCCGGCGCGCACGATCAGGCCGGTCTGCTCCATCACGGGAATGAATTCGGCCGGGAAGACCAGGCCGTAGCCGGGGCGGTTCCAGCGCAGCAGCGCTTCGGCGCCGCTGATGCGCCCCGTCGACAGGTTGATCTTGGGCTGGTAGTACAGCACGAATTCGTCGTTGTCGAGCGCGCGCCGCAAGGCCAGCTCCAGGTCCAGGCGCGCGAGCACTTGCACGTTCATGCCGGCGGTGAAAAAGCGGTAGCCGTCGCGCCCCGCCTCCTTGGCGCGCACCATGGCCGTGTCGGCGTAGCGCACCAGCGTTTCGGGGTCGGTGGCGTCGTCCGGGTACATGGCGATGCCGATGCTGGTGGTCAGAGCGGCCTGCTGCCCGTGCAGGTCGAACGGGGCGCGCAGCGCTTCGCGCACCTCGTTGGCCACGCCCACCGCATCGACCTGGTCGCGCGCCATGGTGACGATGAGGCCGAACTCGTCGCCGCCCAGGCGCCCCACCGTGTCGCGAATGCGCACGCACTGGACCAAGCGGCTGCTGAACTGGCGCAACAGCTCGTCGCCCAGCGCCGCGCCCACGGAATCGTTGATGATCTTGAAGCGGTCCAGCGCGATGAACAGCACGGCGATGCGCCACTCCTTGTCCTGCGCCAGCTCGATCGCCTCGTGCAGCGTCTGGAAGAACAAGGTGCGGTTGGGCAGGCCGGTCAGGCTGTCGTAGCTGGCCAGGTGCTTGAGGCGCTGCTGCGCCAGCTGGCGCTCGCTGATGTCGCGCGCCACGGCTATGAGCATGCGCTGGGCGCCCAGCGTCTGCACCTGCCAGTAGGTCTCCACCGGCACCAAGGTCTGGTCGGCGCGCGTGAGCCGGCCTTCCACCAGATCCGGTTCGGCGTCGCCGGCCGCGCCGCGCGCGTCCTGCAGCGTCAGGTCAAGGGGGCAGGACAGGCCGAACTGCGCCGGCGCGATCGCCAGCAGCGCCGCACGCTCGTGGCCCAGCATGCGGCAGGCGCCTTCGTTGACGTCGATCAGCGCCATGCCGGCGCCGTCGATCAGGAAGATGGCGTCGGCGGTGGCATCCATGGCGCTGCGAAAGCGCTGCAGTTCGGCGGTGCGTTCGCGCACTGTCTGCTCGAGCAGCGCGCCGTAGTCGCATGCCGCGCGGTGCATCAGGCGCACTTCGAGCATGTTGCGAATGCGGGTGAGCACCTCGACCGGCTCGAACGGCTTGCCGACAAAATCGCGCGCGCCGGCGTCGAGCGCCTGCAGCTTTTTGTCCGGTTCGGCCGTCACCACCAGCACCGGCAGGTAAGAGCCGGTCTCGATCGGCTTGAGCGCCTCCATGACTTCAAAGCCGTTCATGCCGGGCATGTGCAGGTCGAGGATGATTAGGTCGTAGCGGTGCTGTTGATGCAGGGCCGCCACCGTCAGCGAATCGGTGGTGCTGCTCACGTTGGTGTAGCCGGTGTTGACCAGCAGGTATTCGAGCAGCTGCACATTAACGGCCTGGTCGTCGACGATCAGGATCGCGGCGGCGTGAATGTCGGCCTGGGTGATCATGATTGCCCCCGCAGCTGTTGGCCGCGCAGCGCGTCGAGCATGGCCAGCGTGCTGTCGATCGCGTCGTTCAATTCGTCGATGTTGATCGGCTTGGTGAGGTAGCGGTAAAAGCCCGCCTCCAGGCCCCGCTCCACGTCGCGCGGCATGGCGTTGGCGGTTAGCGCCAGCACCGGAATGTGGCTGGTGGCCGGGTCGCGCCGCAGTTCCTGCAAGGCGTCGATGCCGCTCATGCCGGGCAGGTTGATGTCCATCAGAATCAGGCGCGGCTGGTGGGCCTTCGCCATGTCGATGCCCAGGTGGGCGTCGGGCGCGGCGAGCAGCTGCAGGTCGCTGCGAAAGGCGACGATCTCCTGCACCAGCTTGAGGTTGGCGCGATTGTCTTCCACGTACAGCAGCGTGTGAACAGCGCCGGGGCCGGTGGGAGCCTGGCGCCGCTCCAGCGCCAGCATGGTGGCGCTGGGCTGCGCCGAAGCGGCCGGCTCGGCCAACCCAAGCTCGATCCAGAACAGCGTGCCCACGCCGACGCTGCTCGAGACGCCAATCGCCCCTTTCATCAGTTCGACCAGCCGGCGCGTGACGACCAGGCCGATGCCGGTGCCCTCTTCGCCGCTGTTTTCCTGGCCCAGCCGGTTGAACGGCTGGAACAGCGCGGCTACCTGGTCGCTCTGCAAACCGTGGCCGGTGTCCTGCACCGCCAGGCGCACCCGCCCCGGCCCGGCAGAGGTGCAGCTAAAGACCACGGCGCCCAGGTCGCGGTTGTACTTGACCGCGTTCGACAGCAAATTGAGCAGCACCTGCTTGAGGCGGGTACGGTCGGCCAGCACCACCGCGCCGGTGGCGTCCGGGAACAGCATGCGGATCTGGCGCGCGCGCGCCAGCGGTTCGATCATGCCGCGGCATTCGTCCAGCATGTCGTCTAACGCCACCGGTTCCATCGACAGCGTGACGGTGCCCGATTCGACCTTGGCCAGATCGAGGATTTCGTTGATCAAGGTGAGCAGATGGCGGCCGGACTTGAGCACATGGCTGGCGAACTCCTTTTTTTGCGCCAGCGTCGTGGGCAGCGTGTCGGACGTCAATATCTGGGTAAAGCCCAGGATGGCGTTGAGCGGCGTGCGCAGTTCGTGGCTCATGGACGACAGGAAGGCCGACTTGGCGGCGCTGGCACTGTTGGCCGCAGCCATGGCCACTTCAAGCTCCTGGTTGATCATTTCCAGCTGCATGGTGCGCTCCTGGACGCGCCCCTCCAACTGCTCGTTTAGCCGCATTACTTCCTGCTGCGCGCGCGCGATGGCGTCGTTGGACTGCTCGAGCGCGCCGGTGCGCGTCTCGATTTCGGTCAGCATGGCATTGAAGGAGTCGACCAGTTCGCCCGCTTCGTCGTCGCTGATGCGGCGCGCGCGGCGCGAATAGTCGCGCGTGGCGACGACGTCGCGCGCCACTTCGGTGATCGAGGAAATGGGCGCCGTCAAAAACCGCCCCAGGCGGCGCGTGAGCAGCCATGCGATCAGCAGCGCCAGCAGCGTGACGCCGAGCGCGACGAGCAGATAGTCGATGGCGCGCGCAACGAGCGTGTATTCGGCGTTTAGGTACACGGTGCCGAGCAGCTCGCCGTTTTCGTACACCCGCTTGTAGACCAGCAGCGAATCACCAACAACGCGCGCGCCCTCGAGCCGCATTTGCGCCGGCTGCGCGTGGCGCGGCAGCGGGCGCTGGTCGCCCGGCGCGGCGTAAGCGGCGAACAGCTTGCCCTGCGCGTCATACAGCGCGCCGGCGCGCACGGCCGGGCGGATGCGCAGCAGCGCCAGGTTGTCGCTGGCCAGCTTGACATCGTCAAAGGCGAGCGCGGAAGCGGTCATGCGGCCGAGCAGCTCGGCCTGGGTCGACATGTCGGCCAGCAGCGCCCGATGGTAGGCGCGCAGGTCGTACGCCATCAGCGCGCTGATCGATACGACCAGCGCGGCAAGCGTGGCCAGCAACACCACGGCCACCAGCTTTTGGCGGATCGAGCGCAGCGTGATCATGCCTTGACCCAGGCAAGCGGGGCCGGCGGGGGTGGTTCCCCCATGGGAACCAGGATCGGACGATCTGGCGGCATGTTGGTCCAAAAAAAGGATGGGGCAATGTTCTTACCCCTACGCAATTAGAGGATAGCAGCCTCGAGCAACGAAGTGGCGCACGGCAGATACTCTTATTTGTCGCATATCAATGCGCCCAGCCCGGTGCTGTGCTGTCCAGCTTGACTATTGCCCACAATTACATAAGGATCAGGGGACAGTTTTCGCCCCTGCATGGTAAAGTAGAATTGAAGGCCCAGGCCGCAGCCGCGCCCAATTTCACCCGACGACCGACCTCAAGGAGCAACACGTGACGAACGACATTATCGACTTGGCCGCACAGGTGGGCCGCGCCCTGCAAGCGAAGGGGCTGCTGCTGGCCACGGCCGAATCTTGCACCGGGGGCGGAGTCGCCCAGGCGATCACGGAAGTGGCCGGCTCGACCGGCTGGTTCGACTGCGGCTTCATTGCCTACTCCAACGCCTCGAAGACCGAAATGCTGGACGTGTCGGCGGCGCTGATAGCGCAGCTGGGCACGGTAAGCGAAGAAGTGGCCGCCGCCATGGCCAAGGGTGCGCTGGCCAACAGCAACGCGCACGTGGCGCTGTCGACCACGGGCATCGCCGGCCCCACCGGCGCGGTGCCGGGCAAGCCGGTCGGCACGGTGTGCTTTGGCTGGACCCGCGGCGACTCGACCTATACCGAGCGCCTGGTGTTCGCGGGCGACCGCCAGTCGGTGCGCGAGCAGACGGTGGTGCATGCCCTCAAGGGACTGCTCCGCTTCGTTGAATAGCCTGACGCGCGGTCCGTTGCGATCCCTATTTTCCTGGGGCTGGCCGCTGGCGGCGGCCTGCATGGCGCTGGCGCCGGGCTGCCAGGCGCGTCAGGCGCCCAAGGCCCCTACCGTGCCTACCGTGCCTACCGTGCACACCGTCTACGCGGCCGGCGACATTGCCTGGTGCGAGAAAAAACCCGCCTTGCTGTCGGACGCCAACGACACCGCAAAATTGGTCGAGAGGGGTCTTGCGGCCAGCCGGGACGCGTCGGTCCTGCTGCTGGGCGACAACGTCTACCAGCGCGGCACGGCGCGCGAATTTCACGACTGCTACCAGCCCACCTGGGGCCGCTTCAAGGCGCGCACCTGG
This sequence comes from Massilia sp. TWP1-3-3, assembly GCF_049897805.1. Classification (NCBI taxonomy): domain Bacteria; kingdom Pseudomonadati; phylum Pseudomonadota; class Betaproteobacteria; order Burkholderiales; family Oxalobacteraceae; genus Massilia; species Massilia sp. TWP1-3-3. Next base: position 55,328 of record NZ_JAFCWX010000008.1, on the reverse strand, counting down.
CCGTCCCCCGGCAACCATGAATACGCCACGCCCGGCGCAAAGGGCTATTTCGACTACTTTGGCAACGCGGCCGGTATCGGCTACTACAGCGTGGAACTGGGCGCCTGGCATGTGATATCGCTCAACAGCAACCTGAGCGGCGCGGCCCAGCAGGCGCAACTGGCCTGGCTGGAGAAGGACTTGGCCGGCAGCCGGACCCGCTGCACCCTCGCCTACTGGCACCACCCCCTGTATAGTTCCGGCTGGCACGGCAGCATTGCGGTGATGCGGCCGGCCTGGGCCTTGCTGTACGAGGCGGGCGCCGAACTGGTGCTGTCGGGCCATGACCACATCTACGAACGCTTCCTGCCGCAAGACGCCAACGGCAAGCTCGACGAAGAGCGCGGCATCCGCCAGTTCGTGGTCGGCACGGGCGGCGCGTACTACACGCCGTTCAAGTTCCCAATTGAGAACAGCAAAGTGCGCGACAATAGCCGCTTTGGCGTACTGAAACTGGTGTTGCGGGAAGACAGCTACACCTGGGAATTTTTGGAAGCATCGTATGACGGCTTCCCGAACGGGCAACAAGCCGATCGCGGCGAAGGCAAGTGCCACTAAACATACGGGAGCAATAGATGCACAACACGGTACACTTCATTCTCCAGGGTAAGGGCGGCATCGGCAAGACGCTGGTCTCCACCATCCTGGCGCAATGGCTGGCGGGCAAGGACGCGCAGCGCCTGCGCTGCTACGACACCGACCAGGAAAACGCCACCTTCTCGCGCTACAAGGCGATGGATGTGAAACACGTGCCCGTGATGACCGACGCGCGCACCATCGACCCCAAGCGCTTCGACGCGCTGATGATCGACATCCTGGAGGAAGAAGGCAACTGCGTGATCGACAATGGCGCCAATACTTTTTCGCCGCTGATGGGCTACCTGCTCGAAAACGATTGCTTCGACCTACTGCAAGAATCCGGGCGCAAGGTCTACATCCACTGCATCGTGGGCGGCGGCGACACGCTGCACGACACGGCCATGGGCTTTGTGTCGACCGCCAAGTCGACCAGCGTGCCGCTGGTGCTGTGGGAGAACGAGCATTTTGGCCTGCTGCAGTCGGGCACCGGCAAAGTGTTTACCGAGTCGCAGACCTACGCCGACAATGCGGCGCGCGTGGTGGGCCGCGTGGTGCTGGCGCAGCGCAATGCCGACACCTTCGGGGCCGACATCAAGAAGATGAATATCGCGCGCATGACCGCCGCCGAAGTGCGCGAAAGCGAAAAATTTAACGTGATGGAAAAGCAGCGCATCAAGGTCGTGTTCCGCGACCTGTTCGAGCAACTCGACAAAGTGCAGTGGTAAGACGATGGACCAGCAAAAACTGCGCACGCTGGTGTTTGAAAAGACCGGCGTCAGGATCGACATCGACGACCCGATTTTCGCCCTCGTCGCCCTGAACGAAGCGGTGCTGGCCGAAGCGGTGGAGCGCCACGTGGCGCTGCTCGACGACGCCACCGCCGACCTGGCCGAGCAGGCAGACGCCCTGCTGGCCGCCGGCAGCGTGTGCCGCTATGGCGCCGGAGAACGGCCATTGGCCACACCCGCCACGCCGCTCATGCCACTCACTCCCGCTGTCGCGCCGCCGCTGGCGGAAAAACGCTTGATAGCGCTGGCCGGTGGCGCTGCCGTTCTGTGCGCGCTGCTGGTGCTGGCCGGGCAGGCGTTGCTGTTGAAGCCACCGGCCGCCCTGCCCTCGACCGTGATTGCAAAAGAGCTCACGCCCGAGCAGGCGCTGGCCATTCGCCACGGCGAAAAACTCAACAAAATCGTCCAGAAACTGGACCCTAAAACCCGTAACGCCATTCTGGCGGAGATGCAAAAACCTTGACCATGTCTTCACTTAATCTGCTGGCGGTGCCCGCCCTGGTGCTCTCGCTGGGCGCCATGACCGGCGCTGCCGCCGCGCCCAAACTGGCGATCGAAAAATACACGCTGCCCAACGGCCTGGAAGTGATCCTGGTCGAAGACCGCAAGCTGCCGCTGGTGGCCGTCAACATCTGGTACCACGTGGGCCCGGCCAACGAAGCGCCCGGCCTGACCGGCTTTGCGCACCTGTTCGAGCACATGATGTTTGCCGCCACCAAGCACGCGCCGCGCGGGCTGGTGGACCAGCTGATGGAAGGCGCCGGCGCCACCGACTCGAACGGCAGCACCGACTTTGACCGCACCAACTACTACGACACGCTGCCGTCGAACCAGCTGGAGCTGGCGCTGTGGGCGCACGCGGACCGCATGGGCTACCTGCTCGACGTGCTGGACCAGAAGGCGCTGACCAACCAGCAGGACGTGGTGCGCAACGAGCGGCGCGAGAGCATCGAGAACCATCCGTACGGGATCGTCGAAGAAGCGCTGTTTGCGAACCTGTTCCCCAAGACGCACCCGTATCACGCCAACATCATGGGTTCGCACGCCGACATCCAGAGCGCCAGGCTGGCCGACGTGCGCGACTTCTTCACCCGCTATTACGCGCCCAACAACGCCAGCCTGGTGATCGCCGGCGACATCGACAAGGCCGGCGCGCGGGCGCTGGTGGCCAAATACTTCGGCACTTTCAAGCGCGGCGCCGACGTCGCCAAGCCGAACGTCGCCACGCCTGTCATCACGGCCGAGCGACGCGTGACGGTGGCCGACCGGGTCGAGCTTGAGCGCGTGATCATCGGCTACCTCACCACGCCGGCCTACCAGCCGGACGACGCCGAGCTGTCAATCGCCGCCCAGATCCTGGCCGGCGGCAAGGCCAGCCGGCTGTACAAGGCGCTGGTGTACGACAAGCAGCTGGCGCAAGACGTGAGTGCATCGCAACACGGCTATGCGCTGTCGTCCGTGTTCGAGATCGACGTCACCGCGCGCCCGGGGCACAGCGCGCAAGAAATTGAAACGGCGATTGATGCCGAACTCGATGCCCTGATCAAGACCGGGCCGAGCGAACAGGAAGTGCAGCGCGCCCAGTATGCGATTGAAACGTCGCTGCTCACCTCCGTGGAAAAAATCGGCGGCGACGGCCTGGCCGACATCGTCAACGAATACAACCAGTACACGGGCGAGCCGGACTACCTGGCCAAGGACCTGGAGCGCTACCGGCGCGTGACGCCGGCCGACGTGCAGCGCGTGCTCGCTGCGCAGCTGCGCAAGAACGCGCGCGTGGTGGTGCATGGCGTGCCGGGCACGCCGGTGCTGGCGCCCGAGGTGCCGGTCACCAAGCCAAAGGACAAGCCGCCCAAGGCCACCGGCACCAATGCCGACGAAGCCTGGCGCCACCAGGTGCCCAAGGCCGGGCCGGCGCCGCGCATCACGCTGCCGGCGGCGCAATCGTTCAAGCTGGCCAACGGCATGACGGTGATCCATCACCACAACCCGGCGCTGCCGCTGGTGGCGGCCGAATTGATCGTGCGCGCGGGCGCCAGCGCCAATCCGCCGGCGCAGCCCGGCCTTGCCGGCTTTACCGCGGCCATGCTCGATGAAGGCACGGCCAGCCGCAGCGCGCCGCAGATCGCCGAGGAACTGGCGCAGCTGGGCGCGGCGATCGGCATTTCAAGCGGCGCGGAAAGCACGCGCATCTCGTTCCTGTCGCTCAAGGCCAATTTTGCCGGCACGCTGGCAATTGCCGCCGACCTGCTACGCAATCCCGCTTTCCCCGAGGTGGAAGTGGAGCGCCAGCGCAGCAGCCGGCTGGCTGAATTGACCCAGCATGGCGAAGATGCGTCGGCCGTCGCCGATCTGGTCGCCCTGAACGTACTGTACGGGCCGCAGCATCCGTTCGGCCATGGCGAACTGGGAATCGAGGCCGCGATCGCCGCGACCACGCGCGCCGATCTGGCCGGCTTCTGGCAGCGCCACTACCTGCCCAATAATGCGGCACTGGTGCTCTCGGGCGACCTGACGCAAGCCGAGGCGCAGGCGCTGGCCGAGGCATCGTTCGGCAGCTGGAAGGCCGGCGCGCTGACGGCGAACGTGGCCGCAGCGGCGGTGACGACCAAGGCCAACGTGGTGCTGGTGCACAAGGCCGATGCGACCCAGACGGCACTGCAGGTAACGCTGCTGGGACCCGACCGCAAGACGCCGGACTTTGCGCCGCTGGAAGTGATGAACGCGGCGCTGGGCGGCTTGTTCACGAGCCGCATCAACAACAAGCTGCGCGAAGAAAAAGGGTATAGCTACGGCGTGTTTTCGCAGTTCGACTACCGCCGCACGGCGGGCCCGTTCGACATCGCCGGCAGCGTGCGCACCAATGCGACCGGCGCTTCGGTGGCCGAGATCATGAAGGAAGTCAAGGCGATGCGCGAGCACCCGCTGCCGGCGGGGGAACTGGACAACGCGAAAAATGCACAGGTGCTGTCGCTGCCGGGCCACTTCGACACCAATGAAGGCGTGGGCGCGAGCCTGGCCGGCTTGTTCGTGTACGACCTGCCGCTCGATTATTACAGTACGCTGGCGCAGCAGTTTTCGACCGTGACGGCGGCGCAGGTGCAGGACGCGGCCCGCAAATACCTGGTGCCGGAAAAACTGGTGGTGGTGGCGGTGGGCGACCGCAAGAAGATCGAACCGCAGCTGAAAAAGCTGAAATTGGGGACGATCGAAGTACGTGGGGTGGACGGCAAGGTGCGTTAAGGGGCCGCGCTTGCCTGATGATCTATAATGACTTTTCAGCAAGTTAACGAAAGTCACCATGATCACTGCTCCTCCGCGCCCGCTTCCACGCCAAGCCCGACTGGGGTTTTTCAATAGCTTTACCATGTGGCTGGGGGCGGCTTTTTTCGCGCTCGGGCTGCTGTTTGTGTTCATTTACTTGGCCGCCACAGATGTATCACGGCATTTCAGCAAGGATGATCCGCGCGTTGCTGGGGTGGTCACGAAGGTTTTTCGTCCATCTAACAGCAGCGACACCGCCACCAGCAGGAATATCACGTACGACTACCGTTACCAGGTCAATGGCAGAACCTATGACGCGCAGATGGTCAGCACCGACTACCTCCAGACGGACCAGGTGAACGTGCAGTACATTCTTGGCGCGCCTGAGATGTCGCGCATCGAGGGACTGGACGCTAACAGCTCGTTCGGGCTTCTGGTACTGGCGCTGGGCTTCGGCTTGATGGGTTTGCTTGTCTTGTTTATCAGCGTATCTGGAGCGCTGTACGACATTCGCCGTATTCGGCATGGCATCACGATCAATGCCACGATCGTGCGCAAGCAGCTGGCCACGGGCGGCTCCGCGCGCGTGCTGCAGTTCACCGCCACGGACGGCCTTTCCTACGACATCGCTGCCGATACGCAGAGCAGTATCGTGTCGGAAGGCGAAAGCCGCGTCGTTTTCTACGTGCCAGGCGAGGCGGCCAGCGCGGTCATGCTTGACTATCTCGAGCCGGAAATACGGGCGTACCTCAACTAAGCAGGTAAGGCGGCGTCTGCTGCGCAGTCCCGGTGAAGTTTCCCTTGCTGCCCGGACAAACATGACCTAACATGTGAACAACTCTTCACATGTTAACTATGAACAATTTCAGCGATACCGATGTTGCCCAGCTCGCCGACCTGTTTCATCTGCTTGGCGACCCCACGCGGTTGCGCATTGTGCTGTCGTGCCTGGACGCGCCGATTGCCGTCGGCGACATCGGCGCCACGCTGCAACTGAGCAGCTCCCTGGTCAGCCATCACTTGCGCCTGCTGCGCGCGGCCCGCATCGTCAAGGCCGAGCGCCAGGGCAAGCAGGTGTTTTATTCGGCGGCCGATGCCCACATCAGCGGCGTGCTGGCCGACATGCTCGAACACATTGCAGAACCCACCAACGGAATCGACCCATGAACCACGACCACCACGACCACCACGAGCACGGCCACGATTGCAAGCACGAGCATGCGCACGAGAAGCATGATCACGGCCATGGCCACCATCACCATCACGTTGACCCCAACGGCAACGGGCGCGCCTTTGCGCTGGCGATCGGCCTGAACACGCTGTTCGTGGCGATCGAGTTCGGCTACGGCTTCATCGCCAACTCCACCGCGCTGATGGCCGATGCCGGGCACAATTTATCAGACGTGCTGGGGCTGATGCTGGCCTGGGGCGCCGCCATGCTGGCCAAGACCGCGACCAATCATCGCTACACTTACGGCTTGCGCAGCACCTCGATTCTGGCGGCGCTGCTCAATGCGCTGTTGCTGATGCTGGCCTGCGGCGCTATCGGCTGGGAGGCGGTGCATCGCATCACCAGCCCGGCGCCGGTGGTGGGTGGCACGGTGGCGGTGGTGGCCTTGATCGGGGTTGCCGTGAATGGCTTTTCGGCCTGGCTGTTCATGGCCGGCAGCAAGGACGACATCAATATCCGCGGCGCCTACCAGCACATGGCGGCAGACGCGGCGATCTCGCTGGGCGTGGTGATTTCGGGCCTGACCATCATGGCAACGGGCTGGACGTGGCTGGACCCGGCCGCCAGTATCGTCATCGTGCTGCTGATTTTGGTGAGTACCTGGTCACTGCTGAAAGAGTCGCTGCGGATGGTGCTGGCGGCGGTGCCGGACAATGTGGACGCGGCCAAGGTGACCGCGTTCCTGCAGGCGCGACCGGGCGTAACGTCGATCCATGATTTGCATATTTGGGCCATGAGCACGACCCAGACGGCGCTGACGGCGCATCTGGTGATGCCGGCGGGGTATCCGGGCGACGCGGCGGTGGATGCGATTACCGATCAGCTGAAGGCGGACTATGCGATTCATCATTGCACGCTGCAGGTGGAGATGGGGACGACGGAGCATGGGTGCGCGCTGGATGTGGCGGGGCATTGAGGGTGTGCAACTTGGGTGTATGGCTGTGTTAAGCTTTGGGCAATCTTAAACAAAAGAATATACGCCGGACGCTGACAAGTGCAGGCGAGCCCAGATGAAATCGAAGTCACTTATTGCACTGCATTCGGGGATGGCCATTGCCGCCATGTTCACGGTCGGCATTTTTCAAGGCTGCCGGGACAAAGCCTTCCCCCCGCCGCCGCTCCCGACCCAAGCGCAAATCAAGGCGCTGGCGGAAAAGACCAAGCAGCACTTGGTCTTCGTCGCAGGAGGTGAATTCCAGATGGGTAACTTCATGGAACGCAGTGCGGATCGGAAGGCACCGCCGCCCGACGAAATGGACGAGCGACCGCTGCATCAGGTCAGGCTGTACGACTTTTTGATCGGAAAATACAAAGTCACGCTGGGCGACTATGACTTGTACGCTGCGGCGAATGGCCGGCTACTGCCTTACACGATGCTCAAGGCGCGGCACCCGGACCGCAGGAGTCGGGCTCACCCGAAAAGCGCGGCATTTCCGGCAGGCGTCAGTTGGAGCGAGGCACAGGATTACTGTCGCTGGATTGGCAAGCAGGCCGGCGTAGCGATGGATCTGCCTACTGAAGCCGAATGGGAATATGCGGCGCGTGCACGCGGGAGAAAGTTAGTGCATCCGACAGACAACGGCGATATGGACCTGGGAAGAAATTACCCGTGGCCCGTTCAGTCGCTGGGCGACGACGACTTTTTTGGTGATTTTTCTGTAGGCCAGTACCCTGCCAACCCTCTGGGACTGCACGATCTGGCGGCGCTAGGATTTGAATGGACCAGCGACTGGTATGCGGCCGATTATTACAGCCATTCGCCGTCTGACAATCCACGCGGTCCGGCGAGCGGGACCGAAAAGGTCATCCGTGGCGTGTGGAGCAACCACGCCTTTGCGGCCACGACGTTCCAGCGCGCCGGGCGCACGCCGGAGCGGGAACGCAGTGCACAAGTTGAAAGCCATGGGGGCTATGGATTTCGCTGCGCATCCCATCCCGTGGCGCCTGCGAAAGGCCAGCAATGAGTTCGATGGGACTGCCGCGCGAAGTGCCGTTACGGGTCCGGCTGAACCTCTATGTGCGCTCGATCATGAACATCGTCGGCTTTTCCCTGTTCCTGTTCGGGGCGGTATTCGTGGCCGTGGCCCAATCAATGGCTGATTTTGGTTCGACCATGCAGTTCAGGGATAGCGACCCGGTCACGATGGGCCAGTTGGTCGACAAGCGGCAGACGGGGAATCGTTCTGGTGGCCGCAGGGGGTTTTACGTATTCAAGTACAAGTTCGCCTACGTCGCAGGTTCATCCCGCTATACAGGCGTTTCTTATGCTAAGGATATCGGCCTGATGGCGGGCAGCGCGATACCGGTGGCCTACGTTCCAGGCAATCCGGGCGTGGCCCGTATCAAGGGCATGAGCTCGGGGCCGTTCGTCAAAGTCGGCATCTGGCTGGCGCTGGGCGCGGCGGCGATTTGCGTCACAGGTCTTGGTATCTTATTTTTTGGGATGAAGAAGGCTTGGCAATTCAGCTTTTTGGTGAGGAAAGGCGTGTTAACTACGGGAACTGTCACGGGCAAGGTGAGTACGGGGTGGACGGTGAACGGCAAAAACGAATTTCACGTGCAGTTTCAATTCAAGCATCAGGATGGCCGGATATGCACGGGGAGCGTGAAGGAGCACGAGACGGACTTGCTGGAAGATCAGCAGCTCGAGCCGGTTCTCTACGATGCTGCCAAACCGTCGAATGCCATTCTGGTCGATGGGCTGCCGAGGCAACTGCGCTCTTTTGTGCCTGGGTAATCGCGGGCGCTTCGTCATTCAATATGGAGAGATTTCATGGAAATTAGCAAACTATCGGCTCGCCACCGCGGTCAGTGTAAATATCCAATAAGCCCCTTTAAACAGGCATTCCGATCCAGCGCGATCACTCAGTCTGCGTTGGCATGAGCGAGCCTGCTCTGCCGCGCTCTGTCCCGTTTGGCGTCCGGATAAGGCTCCTCAACACAATCAGCGTCGGCGTCGCGCTCTTGCTGCTGGTAGTCGGAATCATGTTCCTGGTTGTTGCTGACAGCATGGCCGACTTTAAGTCCGTGTTTTATTTCACGGACAGTGACCCGCTCACTACAGCCGTGTTGCTAAGCAAAACAAAATCGGGCGCTTCGGTTGGCAGCCGCAACAATGGCTATTACCTCTACGATTACAAATATGCGTACACGGTTGGCGCCGTCGACCATCGCAGCAAATCAATGGCGGCTTACAACGATTTGAATCCAGGCGATCACGTGACGGTTGCCTACGTTGCCGACAAACCTGAGCTGTCCCGCATTCAAGGGATGACGGCGGCGCCATTCGTCACCGGCGGTATTTGGCTGGGGGGCGTATTGCTGGGTGTAACACTGGCAGGGCTGGTGATGGCCTATTTTGCGATCAAGTGGATCGTGAAAAATATCCATCTTGTGCGGCATGGCGTACTGACGACCGGCTCGCTGGTTGGCAAACAAATCACGAGCACGCAGTACAACGGGCGCTATATGTTCGCTTTCCGCTTCCAGTTCACGCACCGGGACGGCAGGGTTTTCACCGCCAGCGCGACGACGGAAAAGATTGAGCTACTGGAAGGCGCGAACGGTGCGGCGCGGCTACTTTACGACCCCAAGGACCCTGCGCAATCTGTCATGCTCAATCTACTGCCGGCGAGGTTACAGGCGCTAGTTGAAAGGCAATGATGCCGCACTACGCCGCCGCCGCAGTTGGTTTGATTGTCGCTGGGTGTCTCCTGAGCTGCGACGCCAGACCTGCGCTTCCCACGAAAGGCGAGATTCGGGCACTCGCAGAAAAAATGAAGAATCAAATGGTGCTTGTGAAAGGCGGCGATTATCAGATGGGGGACTTCGGCCAAATCCATTCTTCTGCCCCTTGCACAAGGTAACGCTATCGGACTTCGTCATATCAAAAAATAAAGTCACGCTTGCGGAATATGATAGCTACGTCAAGGCGACAGGGTTACCGCTGCCCTACACCGGAAGCAATGCGAAAGCAGGCGACGTCGCGATGCGCGCGCATCCTGAGAGCGCACGTTTCCCTGTAGGGGTGGATGGTAGGATGCGCAAGATTTTTGCCGGCGGATAGGCAAGCAAACCGGGCAGGCCATGGAGCTGCTTACGGCGGCGGACTGGGAGTACCCCGCCCGAGCGCGGGGCGCCTGGCTGATTCAGGCAACGGACAACGGGAAAGAAGAACCAAGGCGGAATTTTCCTTCATACGAGGGAACCAAAAAAAATTCGCGGTGACGGCAATGCGGAATGGCAGGTCGGCCTTTTCCCGCCTAATTCGCTCGGTTTGCATGATGTGATGTGGGGAGCAATGGCTTCGAATGGACAAATGACTGGTATGCGGCGGGCTATTACGCAGCCTCGCCGGCCAGCGATATGACGGGGCCGGCAAGCGGGCTAAAGAAAGTCATCCGCAGTCATCACAACGGCAGCAATGCCGCCATGAAGTTCCAACGCCGTGCGCGAGAACCCGAAGTGGCAAAGAGCCCGACCAACGTCACGAATCGTTCTTATGGGTTTCGCTGTGTATCGCGCGCCAGTGCCGGGCCGTGAGGCGGAGCCTTCGGATGATTGGGCTCTATTGATGCCAAGGCTATCCATGGATCTCCGATGGTTTTTCGCCAGCTCGTGCCTAAGCCGGTTTTCGCCAGTCCTGTGATATTCTGGAAGAAATCTTGCGACAATAACATTCGACGCGGAGCTGCGTCACAACTCAAGCGACCCCATGAAAAATAAAGCCATTCTTCCGCTTCGCCCGACACTTGCCTGTGCTGCGTTGCTTACAACAAGTTTTTTACTGGGCTGCGAAGCAAAGCCAGTCCACGTCCCCACGCCGACAGCAGTGCAAATCCAGGCGCTCGCCACCAAAACAAAGGCTCAGTTGGTGCTCGTGCAGGGCGGCGAATTTCAAATGGGCGACTTCGGTGAAATTCATTCAGCCGACAAATTGCCCTACACCAGTGAGCCGTACGACGGTCCATTGCACAAGGTAATGCTTTCGGATTTCTCCATATCCAAATATAAGGTCACCCTTAGTGACTATGATATCTACGCATCGGCGAACGGCCTGCCCTTGCCATACCAGGCACCAGATGTCGTCGCAGACGACCCCACGTTACGAGCCCACCCACAAAGCCCACTGTTTCCCGTAGGAGTAAATTGGCAAGACGCCCTAGGCTATTGTCATTGGATCGGAAAGCAAATTGGGCAAGCAATGGATTTGCCAACGGAATCGGAGTGGGAGTATGCAGCTCGTGCCCGCGGGAGGTTTCTCGTTTACGCAACGGACAATGGGGAGGCGAACCTTGGACGTAATTTCCCGAGTTACGATCAGGTAGTCAAAATCCGCGGTTCAGGAAGTGGTGATTTGCCGGTTGGTAAATATCCGCCCAATTCGCTGGGATTGTTCGATATGGGGATCAACGGCTTCGAATGGACCAACGACTGGTATGCTGAGGATTACTATGCACGTTCCCCTGCAAAAGACCCGCATGGCCCCGATAGCGGCACCAAAAAGGTCGTGCGCGGTATCGATAATGGTGTCGATTTACCTGCAAAAACGTTCGAACGTAGCGCGCGTGAGCAGGAACTGGTAAATAGCAAAAAAAATGCGACAAACGCGGGCTATGGATTTCGCTGCGTGACCCGACAAAAATAGCCGACGCGGCTGCGACTGGAGGCCGCTGATTCTTGCCACGCAGATGCGCAACAAGATCAGTTGCGCAATCATACTTGCTTCAAAAAGGGAATACCGCGGCGCCCTTTTTTATAAAAAACTCCGAAAGCGCAGTTGGCGCGAGGTCATCTGTTAGTAAACCCGCGACCGCAGCTTGCGAAGTTCACCCTTATTGCCTAAACCTTCACAAAATTGGGCTTAATCTTGCCTTCCCGAGGCTTGGCTCTTAAATCGCTTTCCATTTTTTTCAATGCATCGCTCATGTCCAAGCCCTGCTCTAAAAATTTGATCAGCTGTCCACGATAACTTCCCGGCCCCTTCTGGCCTTGCGGAGTTACACGCCAGCATACATTTTTCCACTCATTTTGAGTTTGGACCCACCTAAGTATCGCCAACACGGCTCTTTTGCGTTCAGGGTAGCGGTCCGGAAGCATGATAAAACGGTTCGAAAGCACATCTCTGCTGGAAAAACCATAGTTGCCCACGTCCATACTATCTGCGGGACCGTGGCGGGTGAGCTGATACAAAAGCATACCTTTCGTCTCAGGAGTGCTAAATCGCAGCAAAGTGTCGTCCGCTAGAATGCGTTTCGCAAGTGCATTTCGCTTGCCCGACTCGTCCAATTTCCGTGATACGGACTTTGCAACATCGTCAATTTGCCGCTGCGTCTCGTACATAAACTCGCCCAACGCCTGACCCGACTGAATCGCCAGAAAGACAATGTCCTTTATCGCATCGAATGCTGCCTTCTCGACATATTCAAGAAATTCGTAATTTGAAGCGTGTAACTGGTGGAAGAACCAACAAACGAAATTGAATATTTCGGGAACATTGACTTCAAAAGCGATCTTCCCACGCAGGCCGAGGCCCCAGGACGCGCTTGCATGGAAAATGATTCCAAACTTCCCGTGCTTATAGATGATTTTTAGACCAATAGATGCACCAGCCCCGGCCATCGCCGAAAAGCCAGGCGAAATTTTTGCCAAGTCGTCCCATTTTTGCTCGTCAGCCTTCTCAAAATTCCACCATTGGAAGAGGACATAGAGATCAACATCAACTTTCACGCCGGCAAATACAGCCAACTCTCCTTTTACTAACTCATCGGGATCCTTTGTATGCGATGGAGGTCCCGCCTGTGCTGTTGGTGCGTTGTCAGGATGTGCAGACCCAACTCTTCCAAACTTCCAACCGGGCGGAGGAGGCAAATTGGGCGGGGGACCCGGGGTTGAAGGGACGGCCCTAAAGGAGTTCTTGTCAAACTCCATTCCTAACTCCCCAACGCAATGCGCACCCACGACGCCGGCCACCACCGTCTCCATTTGCAACCGAATCAGACCAACGCTGAATGACTTCGTGTTGTTCATGTTCCAAAACTTAAGATCGTACCCAAATCTGTTTGGAATATTCACAACGAAGTTCACTTTCCCTTCAGCCAACGAAAGCTGCGCCTTTGCCTCTGCCTTCAGACCAACCTTGCCTTCAAGGGGCTTCCAAATTGCATCCACGCCGACTCCACCGACGTAGCGCATTAACTGCGCCTCTGCCTTAAGGTCAATCACGTCATCAGCAAGCTTGCCCAGCTGACCGCTTCCAAATTTTCCCTTCGCGTCCCACTTTGTGTTCTTGTTGAACTCTTCTGTCCAGGAGTTAAGCGTCTTAATTGTCTGATGTTCGTCGAAGGAATAGAGCTCCCACTTAGCCTCGGTTTTCTTGACATCGCTGACTTGCTTTTTCAGCTCTGCCGCATCGAGCTTCTTCCTTCCAGTAGTAGGATCTTTCTTCCAAAGGTTTTCCTTCGGATCTTTATGCATTGTCGTATTAAGCTTTTCCGGCCCATCCTTCGGTGCAAGGGAAATGCACGGCCATGACTTGTCCAATTCTTGGGAATTTACGAATACCATTTTTGCCCTGTGCTCGCCGTTTTTATAAACGGGCACAAGTTCGACAATCCCTCTGCTTGCTCCACCCTTTTTGAACTTTTCAAGAGAGTCAAGTTGACCTAATTTCTTGCGCAGCCTGGCGTTGGTAATTTGCACTTTCTCACATGCATCTGCGTGAGCTTTCTGGAGTCTCCCCGCTTCCAGACGCTTGCCCGGATCGGCAGGAAACTTCCTGAGCGCATCGTAGGAATCGAGCACCTCCGAAACCTCTGCATTGGCTTTGTGGTAATCGCTTACCACTTTGCGCATTTCTAATATGTGCGCCTCGAACTTGGCTGCGGCACGCTCGGGGACATGAATGAGTTCGAAAGTCTCCGGCCTGAAGTATAAAAGCGCAGGTTCGTACTTGGCCACGACATGGCTATTTTTTGTCGTATTCAAGGTGCCTTTCGGGCGCTGCGGTGGGGCACTCGCAGGTTTCTTATTTGCAGGTGCGCCAGTGTGCGTGGGTTCGGCACCGGACGGATGAGATGGCGCGGTTCCGGCAGGCGCTGAAGGCGTCGGCTTCGACTTGCCAGCGTCGGATGCAGGCGCAGTTGGATGGGACACATTTTCGCCGCCCTTTGCCGCAACTTGGCCGGCACCCGCACTCGATTCAGCAGAGCCGGGCGGCGTGGTCGTACCAACGAAAATCTCGACACTGTCCTGGCGACTCCCGTGTACGCGTTCAGTGCGTCCATGTTCATCTGTGGTGCCAGAAAATACCTTACCGTCGCCTCGCTTGATGCAGTAAGGCATATGGGCCATTAGCAGGCCAGTGAACTCGTCCTCAATAACGAACTGCTCGTCATATCTTGGCTTGGCCTTCGGCAGTTCAGGTGGGCCAAAGCTGCCATCAGCGGGACCAGACAGCTCTTTCTTGCTCGCCTTGAACTCGATCTTTCCCGGACCGTGCAGCATGATGTTGCCGCCCTCGATCTTCAGGAACGCGCCCTGCGCCGTCATCATCACATTTTTTGCCGCGGCCACGGTCACACTCTTGGTCACGCTCGCCACCGTAATCGCCTTGTCCGCAGTCACGCGAATTTCGTCCGACTGGCTATGCGCATTGACCTTGCCGCTGGCCGCGTGCAGCTTGATGCCCACTTCCTGGTTCGGCTTGTCGGCATTGCTTGCCTTGCCATACGTGAACAGGCTAATGCCATCCATCACCGCGTGAAACTGATTGCCCTGCGACGCCAGATTGATGTCCTGCCCGGCCGTGATGCTCGATGTCCTACCGGCAGAAATAATCGCGCTCGCTGGCGTCGCCGCCACAATGCCCGACGGCGCCGACAATTGCAGCTGCGGCATGTTGTAGGCAGCAACTTCGCCCATGCCCCCGCTGCCTTCCTTGACCTCGCCACCCTTCGCCTTAGTGTCGAGCGTGGCGATGCTGTCCGCCATCTTCTCAATGGCAGGCAACTTCTCCGGCGCGGGTTCATTTTTCAACTTGGCATTATGCTTTTGCGCGGTCGTCGCCATGGACTTTTGCAAGTTCATGCTGCGCTGCACCTGCGCGCTCGCTTCCTTCGAATCAAGTTGCGCCCCGGTCGCGTTATTCCGCGCATCGGTCGACAACAGCAGCCCCTTGCCCGCGCGTACCGCCGCACTCATCTCGGTTTTCAATTCAGCGCCAAAGCCTACTGGCTGCAAACGCTGGTTATCAGTCTGATGGCGCAAGTGGCCCAGGTTCAGTTCATCGGTCCCTTTGTGCGCAGCGGCGTGCCGCTGCAGCGACAGGCGCGACTGGCCCGGGCTGTCGTCCATCACCAGTTGGTTGTACGCACCCGCGCCACCCTGGCTGGTCTTCATGGACTGGGTCTTGATGCCTGACAGGACCGCAGGATGCGCATGCGCGCCAGCTTCGCCCGGAAACCATGGCGGTGCATTGCCCGTGCTTACCCCAGCACCCTGGCTGACCTGGTTATTCTGCTGGTCGGCCTGCCCGCTGCCGTTGTAGACGGCGCCAATGACCACCGGGCGATCAATGTCGCCTTCGAAGAAATCGATCAGCACTTCCTGCCCAACGCGCGGCAGCGCGTGGCTGCCCCAATTCGCGCCTGCGACCGGCGCCAGCGGTGTGGCAACCCGCACCCAGGTGCCTGCCGTATCGTCGGCCGGGGCGCCGGTATGGTTGCCCGCTGCCGGATGGTCCAGGCGGCTGTGGCTTTGCACGCCGCGCTGCCAGTGAAATTGCACCTTTACCCGGTGGTCGCGGTCGGTATGGATCACGCTGCCCGCAGGGCCCACCACGATGGCTGTTTGCTGGCCCCGTATCGTTGGACGCTGGAACCGCGCGCGCCCTTCGCTGTCGAACACACAGCTGCGGTATGGAATGCTGCTGCGAATCGCGTCGATGCGGTTGCGGTAGAGCGGTCGTTCGCCTTTTTCCTTGCCCACTGCGTGCAGACTGTCGGCACTTTCTTCATCGATCAACAGCGTCAGCGCTGCCGGGGCAAGGCGGGCGTGCAGGTCAGCTTGCAGTTCCGCGCTCAGATTGTTGTGCATCAGGTGCACGGTGCGCACGATCAAAAAGGTGCGGCCGTCGGCGCTGTCGGCAGCGTCGAGCTGGGCCTGCCCCTGCAAAGTGAAGGTGGTGCCAGGCGACAGCGTGCGCACGGTGCCTGCAGCAACATGAACTTCCCTGCGCGCGACCAGGCCTTGCATTTGATGATCGGCCAGGCGCTGGCCTTGCTTGCGCGTTTCGTAGGCGTACGGTCCGAGCGTGTCGCGGCCAAGCAGCACGGTCTCACTGCCGTCGCCGCTGGCAGTATTGAGCGGACGGTGGTCAAGGCTGCGGTAATCCCAGCTGCTTAGTTCAAGCGCATTGGTTTGCTGGCGCATCTCGGTGCGCCAGCGGTCGAGGCCGTCTTCTTTCATGACAGCGCCGGACTGCGTAAAGCGGATCTGCGGCTGACGATTGGACTGGAAGCTGCCGTTATGGTCGGCAATCACCATCGTATGGCTGCCCAGCGTCGCGCTGCCAGGGTCGCCGCTATGCTCAAAGAAATAAAACAGGCCTTCTTCGGCCATCAGCCGTTCGGCGAAGGCCAGGTTGCTTTCCTGGTATTGGGTGCTCAAGCTGCGGATCGGGTAGACGTCACGGTCGGCAATATCGAAGCGCCATTCGGGCGCCAGGCTGCCTTTGCCCTGGTATTCGCCAAAGACGGCGTCCAGGATGTCAAACACGGTCATGTCCTGGAACACACGGCTGTCGCGGCCAAGGCCGAGGAAGCTGGTCCACGGGCCCAGTGTCAGCTGGTAGCGGGCAAAGCCGCCATTGGCGCCGCTGTGCTCGATGCCGGTAATGTAGCCATGGAAAGGGCGCAGATCATCACGACTGTGCGAAGTGAGCAGTTGCAACAGCGCAGGCTGGCCAATCAGCGACTTGAGCGCAATATCGGCATCGGTCGACAGCGCACTGATCGCAAATTCGAAGCCACCGCTGATACTTTCTTCGCCGCGCACGCACTCCGCCAGGAGCTTGTCGCGTCCCAGCGGGGTGGTCAATTGAAGAAGGCGCGTTTCCTGCGAAAATTGCGCTAACAGTAACTGCGAAATCGATGCTGCCGTGATGGCCATGTGTAATGTCTCCCAAAAACCTTGCCGCTCAAGGAGCAGAACAAGGCTTTAATTTTAGCAAACATTACATTAATATAATTATTAATCGTGCAGAACTGATGAAAATATAGTCAAAATGCATCAAAAACGACGCCCTGCAGCGCGCCTCAGGCCAGGTTGGCGAACAGCGCAGTGGACAGGTAGCGCTCGCCAAACGAGGGAATGATCGTCACGATCAGCTTGCCTGCATTTTCGGGACGGCGCGCCACCTGGATCGCCGCCCACAGTGCGGCACCCGACGAAATGCCAACCAGCAGCCCTTCTTCGCGCGCTGCGGCCCTGGCGGTTGCGAAAGCATCGTCGCTCTTGACGGTGATGACTTCATCGTATGCCGCCGTATTGAGCACGCCGGGAATGAACCCGGCGCCGATGCCCTGGATCGGGTGCGGTCCCTTGGTGCCCTTGGACAACATGGGTGAAGCCTCTGGCTCGACGGCAATAGCCTGAAAGCCTGGCTTGCGCGACTTGATGACTTCGCTCACACCGGTAATCGTGCCACCCGTGCCCACGCCGGCGATCAGGATATCGACATTACCGTCGGTATCGCGCCAGATTTCCTCGGCCGTGGTGCGCCGATGGATCTCGGGATTGGCAGGATTATTGAACTGCTGCGGCATGAAGTAGTGGGGATTGGCCGCGCACATTTCCTCGGCCGTGCGGATGGCGCCCAGCATGCCTTCAGGGCCGGGCGTGAGCACCAGCTCGGCGCCATACGCGCGCAGCAGCACGCGCCGTTCGCTGCTCATGGTTTCGGGCATGACCAGTTTGCAGCGGTAGCCGCGCGCCGCGCACACCATGGCCAGCGCAATGCCGGTGTTGCCGCTGGTGGGTTCGACGATGATGGTGTCGGGCCCGATCAGACCGGCTGCCTCGGCCGCTTCGATCATGGCCAGGCCGATCCTGTCCTTGACGCTGTGGGCAGGATTGTAAAACTCGAGCTTGGCGAGAATTTCCGCGCCTGCCCCCTTGGCCAAGTTGCGAATCCGGACCAACGGGGTGTTGCCGATTAACTCAGTGACATCATTTGCGATTTTCATTGTGCCCGCCCGAGGTGGTTCTTTGCGTTATTTAACGTCCATCAGTTCAACGTCGAAGATCAAGTCCGCGTTCGGCCCGATCAGCTCGCCCGCACCGCGCCCGCCGTAAGCCAGGTGGCTGGGGATGATCAGGGTGCGCTTGCCGCCCACCTTCATGCCTATCACGCCCTGGTCCCAGCCCTTGATCACGCGGCCGGTGCCCAGCGCAAACTCGAGCGGCTCGCCGCGCGTGTGCGAGGAATCGAACTGGCGTCCGCGCTGGCGCGGAGCCATCGACTTGAACAGCCAGCCGATGTAATGCACCGACACCATCGAACCCTGGCCGGCCACTTTACCCTTGCCAACCACGGTATCGGTAATGACCAGCGGATCCAAGCCGGGCGCGGACGGCACCGTCAGCGTCGCTGGCGCGTCGGCTGCAGGGGCGCCCGCTTCGGCTGCCACGGCAGCGTTGGCGGCGCCGGCAGCAAGCTGCGCGGCGGACGCGGAATCGGTGGCGGCGGCGGCGGCCGTGGCTGCTGCCGCGGCCGAGGCCTGCAGCTTGGTCTTGTGCTTAGCCTTGACGGCCGGCTTGGTCGTTGCCGTTGCCGTTGCCGTCGCCTTTGCGCTGGCATCGCCAGCCTGGCCGGCCGCGTGCGCCATCGAAGCGGCGGCGGTGCAAATCATCAGGAGGTAAATGGAACGACGCATCATGTTGGGTTCTTTCGAAAAAGTGGGGCTACATGCAATTGTGTAACGCTATGATAGCAAGGCATCGGACGACTGCACAGGGTTCGGGCAAACTGATGATAAAGCAGTCTCTGCCGCAAGCCGGTTCAGCACGTGTCCGGCGGCAATCATGCCGAAAGTGGCGGTCACGACCATGCTCGATCCAAAGCCGGCGCAGTTCAGCCCGGTGATGCCGGCCGCTTCGCCGTCGATGTCGATGTCGATGTCGCAGGCCAGCGTTTCGGGCATCGCCACCGGTTCCATTGAAAACACGGCGTCCACGTTGAATTTGGTTTTCAGGCTGCGCGGAAAACCGTAATCGGTGCGCAGGCGTTTCCTGACTATTTTGAGCAAAGGCTCCTGCTCGGTCTTGGTCAGGTCGCGCACTTCGATGCGGGCCGCGTCAGTCTTGCCGCCGGCGCTGCCGATGACGATGATGGGCAGCGCATGCGCGCGGCAATACGCAATCAGCGCGGCCTTCGACTTGACGCTGTCGATGGCGTCGACCACGTAATCGAAGCCCTTGCCGCCGATCATCTGGTCCAGGTTGTCGGGCGTAATAAAATCTTCCACCAGGTTGACGCGGCAAAAGGGATTGATCTGGGCGATGCGTTCGGCCAGCGCATCGATCTTGGCTTGGCCGATGGTGCCCGAGAGCGCCTGGATCTGGCGGTTGATGTTGGACTCGGCCACGTTGTCGAGGTCGATCAGCGTGAGTTGCCCGATGGCGCTGCGCGCGAGCGCTTCAACGATCCAGGAACCGACGCCGCCCACGCCAATCACGCAAATATGCGCGGCGCGAAAGCGCGCCAGCGCCGGCTGGCCATACAGGCGGCCAATACCGCCGAAGCGGCGCTCGACATCGGCCTCGTGGGCGTGGTCCGGAGAAATAGGCGGTGTGAAGGTCTTCATTGTGCCATTTTAACGGACGCGGCCGTTCAGACTGCTCTAAAATGCAGCGTATAGCCACCCTGGCAAGCAACGAGAGAACCCACCATGAACGTCCTGCCCGACAGCGCGCCCGGCTTCGACCAGCCGATCGCCGTACTCAAGCATTGCCACGACCGTATCCGCAAGCAACTTGCCACCATGGAGAAATTGTTGCCGCACCTGGCAGCGCATGGCGCCGACGAACAGGCGCAGCAGGCGGCCGCCGCAGTCATCAAGTATTTCGACAAGGCAGCGCATCTGCATCATGAAGATGAAGAGCAAGACCTGATCCCCATGCTGCAAGCCACGGCGCAAGGCGACGACGCCGCGCTGCTGGCGCAGCTGGCGCCCGGCATCCTGGACGAACACCGCCAGATGGATGCGATGTGGCAAGGCCTGCACGAACAGTTGCGCGCCATTGCCGACGGCAGCGCGGCGTTGCTGCGCGAGAACGACGTGCGCCGTTTTGTGGACACTTACGGCGCGCACATGGAACGCGAGGAAGGCCACATTGCACCGATGGCCAAGCGCATTTTCAGCGCGGCGCAGATGGCGCAGCTGGGCCAGGCGATGCAGCTGCGGCGCGGCATCGCGGTGCCGGTATCGACGGGCGACGCGGTGGCCGGCCTGCGCAAGGATTACGGTCAGGCCACGCTGGATGAAGACGCGGTGGCGGACGATCCTTTCGAGCAATTCAATACCTGGTTCGAGCAAGCCTTGAAGGCCGAAGTGAACGAGCCGAACGCGATGAGCGTGGCCACCGTCGACGAACGCGGGCGGCCGACATCGCGCATCGTGCTGATCAAGCAGTACGATGCGCGCGGCTTTACCTGGTACACCAATTACGAGAGTCAGAAAGGACGCCAGCTGGCCGCCAATCCGAACGCCGCCCTGCTGTTCTTTTGGCCGGAACTGGAGCGCCAGGTGCGCATCGAGGGCCGGGTCGAACGCACCGCCAGCGAGGAGAGCGACAAGTACTTTCACAGCCGTCCGCTCAAGAGTCGCCTGGCGGCAATCGCTTCTGAGCAAAGCCTGCCAATTCTCAACCGGGCCGCGCTTGAAGACAACTATGCTGCAATCGCAAGGCAGTTCGGCGAAGAGCCACCGCGTCCTTTGAACTGGGGTGGCTTCCGCCTGGTGCCCGAGCGTATCGAATTTTGGCAGGGACGCCGGTCCCGTTTTCACGATCGCATTGTGTACATGCTGCAGGCAGACGGCAGCTGGACGCGGCAGCGGTTGCAACCGTAGCGCACTGATGGCGCCTGCCGCGCTGCCACGCGCGGGAGGTGCTTGTGTTCAATCAGATCCGACTCAATGCCTGGAGCACAGGCGTGCGCAACCGTGTGGCCGTGCCGCTGCGCGTGGAACTGTGGAACGGGCAGCGGCTCGATTTTTCGTCCGAGCCGCCACGCGTCACCATTCGCGTGCCCAATGCGGCGGCGGTGCGCTACCTGCTCTCGCCTTCGCTGTACAACCTGGGCACCGCGTATGTTGAAGGGGCAATCGACGTCACCGGCCGCGCCAATGACATGATCGCCGTGGTTGGCTTGCTGGCGGCCAACAGCGGGCCGCGCGGACGGTTGCTGCGCGCGCTGCGCTCCATTACCCACACGCGCGCCATCGACGCTGCGGCGGTGAGTTACCACTACGACGTTTCCAACGATTTTTATGCCGCCTGGCTCGATCCGGCCATGGTGTATTCGTGCGCCTATTTTGAAAACGGCGATGAAACGCTGGCCCAGGCGCAACGCAAAAAGATCGATCACATCCTCACGAAAATCGACCTGCGGCCCGGGCATACCTTGCTCGACATCGGCTGCGGCTGGGGCGCGCTGGTGATCCGGGCGGCCCAGCACCACGGCGCGCGCTGCGTGGGCATCACCTTGTCCGAAAACCAGGCGCGGCATGCGCGCGCGCAGGTCGAGCGCGCCGGCGTCGGCCACCTGGTCGAGATCCGGCTGGAAGACTACCGCGACGTGCGCGGCAAGTTCGACCGCATCACCAGCGTGGGGATGTTCGAGCATGTGGGCGTGCGCCACTTGCCGGAATACTTTGGCCGCATCAATGCGCTGCTGGCGGACGACGGGCTGGCAATGAATCA
The DNA here is from genome assembly GCF_049897805.1 of Massilia sp. TWP1-3-3. Lineage (NCBI taxonomy): Bacteria > Pseudomonadati > Pseudomonadota > Betaproteobacteria > Burkholderiales > Oxalobacteraceae > Massilia > Massilia sp. TWP1-3-3. The sequence continues at coordinate 33,443 of NZ_JAFCWX010000008.1, read as the reverse complement.
TGGCTTGACCACGACCAATACCAACAGCAAGACGGCGCCGTTCGGCGCTGGGGAATTTATCCAGCGCTATGTGTTTCCGCATGGCGAGCTGGCGCATCTGGGGACGGTGCTTACGGCCATGCAGGAAGGCGGACTGGAGGCGCTCGATGTGGAAAACTTACGACGGCACTACGCGCGCACGTGTGCGCTGTGGACGGATAATTTTGAGGCCAAGGCCGAGCAGATCAAGCTGCTGACCGATCCGCGCAAATTCCGGATATGGCATGTGTATCTGGCGGGGTGCACGTATGCCTTTGAGCATGACTGGATCAGCTTGTATCAGGTGGTGTGCGGCAAGGCGGGCCGGGCTCCAGGGGGGATTGCGTGGTCACGCAAGTACATGTATCGGTGATTCGTGGCAAAGGAGTTGGCAGGCACGCAGGTCGGAAAAGCGCAGGCCTGGGCGGCCCCCTTTTCCGGCAAGCGCCGTCGAGACGCATGGCGCAATGCGGGCTTTGCCCTTTTGCGCCCTACGATGCCGCGCGAGGCGAGCGGCATGTGGGCGCGGCCCCCTACTCCGCCATGGCTTGCGGGCCGGCCGTGATCAAGGCATGCAAGGCAGCATACACTTCCTCCAGCGCCGCGCCCAGCTCCACCGCTTGCCCCTTCCACTGCGCCGACTGGGCCGGCTGGTGCAAGCTGGCCGACATCCGCTCGGCCTGCGAAATGGCGCGCTGCGCGCCGAAATTGACCAGCACACCTTGCAAACTGTGCACCGCCCGCTGCGAACCGGGCAAGTCGGCGTCTGCCAGCGCGTCATACAAGGTGCGCATCAATTGCGGCCCGTCATCGATGAACAGTTGCGCCAGTTCCAGCAGCAACAGCGCATCGCCATCAAGACGCAGCAGCGCGGCGCGCCACGCCAGCACCGGCCCGGCCTGCTCGATATGGAAGCGGCCGACAATCTGGCGCAGCCGCTCGCTGTCAATGGGCTTGGACAGATAGTCATCCATACCCGCCTCCAGGCAACGGTCGCGGTCGCCCTGCATGGCGCGCGCCGTCATGGCAATGATTGGCACGTGGCCGCCGTGCACCGCCTCCCACTGGCGAATCCGGCGCGTTGCGCTCAGGCCGTCCAGTTCGGGCATTTGCACGTCCATCAGCACCAGCTCGAAGCCGCCCTGCACCACGCATTCGAACGCGGCAAGTCCATTGTCGACCAGCGTGATGCGGTGCCCCATTTTTTGCAGCAAGCGCATGGCCAGGCGCTGGTTGACGGGATTGTCTTCGGCCAGCAAAATGCGCAAACCGTTGCCGCTGCCTTGCTCCCGCGCCAGCGCCGGTGCCGGCACCGTCACAGGTTCGACCTCGTCCAAGTCCACCAGTTCATCGTCCGCCGGCAGTTGCTGGGCGGCGTGGCGCAAGGGCACGGTAAAGCGGAAGGTGCTGCCCTTGCCAGGTTCGCTCGCTACCGTCAGGTCGCCCTGCATCAAGATCACCAGGCGGCGGCAAATGGTCAGGCCCAGGCCCGTGCCGCCGAACTGACGCGTGGTTGAGCCGTCCACTTGCGAGAAAGGTTCAAAGATCAGCTTTTGCTTTTCCAGCGGAATGCCAATGCCGGTATCGCTGACGGCAAAGGCGATGTCGCAGCGCTCGTCCACCCGGGCGCCCATGGCCAGCGCCAGCGCCAGCGTCACGCTGCCTTGCTGGGTAAATTTGATGGCGTTGGCGAGCAGATTGATCAAGACCTGACGCAAGCGTCCGGGGTCGCCCTTCATGGCGCGCGGCAAGTTGGCCGGCATCGCGACCTGCAGGTCCAGGCCTTTTTGCTGCGCGCGCAGGGCCATTGGGCGCACCGTGTCGCGCACCAGTTTGCGCAGGTCGAAAGGCACGTCTTCCAAATCGAGCCGGCCAGCCTCGATCTTGGAAAAGTCGAGAATTTCGTTGACGATTGTGAGCAGTGCCCCGGCCGATGCCTTGACCAGGCCGATATCGTCGCGCTGCTCCGCTTCCAGGCGCGACTCAAGCACCAGCTCGGTCATGCCCAGAATGCCATTCATCGGCGTGCGGATTTCATGGCTCATATTGGCCAGGAAATCACTCTTGGCCTGGCTGGCCGCCTGCGCCGACTCGACCGCGCGCTGCATCGCGTCGCGCGCGGCGCGCTGCTCGCTGACATCAATGGAAAAGCCCAGCAAATACGATTCGCCGCCGCTGGTAATGACGATTCGGTTGACTACCAGATCGATCGGTGGATCGACCTGGGTGACGCGCCGCTCGCTGCTGACCATCAGCCCCGTGCGCCAGGCTTGCTCGTCCTCCTGCTGGGTGACGGCGGCCCACTCGGGCGAAGTGAAATGCTCGATCTTGGCGCCCATCAGCTCGGCGCGCGTCATCTGGTAAAACTTCTGGAACTGGCGGTTGAAGCGCACAAAGCGCCCTTCGCGGTCCTTCAGGAAAACGGGAATGGGCAATTGGTCGAGAATTTGCTCGGTCAGCTCGCGCGCCGTTTCGCGCTGCTGGACCAATTGTTCGAGCGCATGCGTGAGTCCCAGCAAGTCGTGGTCGGCCGGTGGTGGCTCGTTTGCGGTGCCGGCGTCAAAGGTCAGGCGCTGCACGCTTGCTTGCAGCGAGCGCAGCACTTCGCGCTGGCGCCCCGCTTCCTCGCGCAGCTGGGCGTTGGCGCCAAGCAGTTCTTCGGAACTGATGTCGAGCATCCGGGTGCGCACCTGCAGGTCGCGGTCGTACTGTTCGTAGTTGCGGTGGGTGGACTCGAGCAGCGCGGCGATGCCGTCGGCCAGCGCCTTGTCGCCACGCTCGGCCAGCGCGCCCAGCAAATCCTGCAGCGCCTGCTCGCTGCTCACGCCAAAGGCGCGGCGCACCTGGCGCACCAATCGCTTGTGGCGCATCAAGCCAGGCCTAGGCCGCGTCGCGCGCGGCGGCGTCGCTCAGGCGGCCGCGAATGGCGAGCACGTCGGACCAGCGCCGCAGCAGCGCGTTGACGCAGGCCGGGTCGAAATGGGAGCCGCTGTTGTCGAGCAAAAAGGTGCGCGCCGCCTCCAGCGTCCAGGCTTGCTTGTAGGGACGCACATTGGTCAGCGCGTCGAACACGTCGGCCACGGCAACGATGCGCCCGGCCAGCGGAATGGCGTCGCCCTTCAGGCCGTTCGGGTAGCCGGTCCCGTCGAAACGCTCGTGGTGCGAGTAAGCAATTTCCGCGGCCAGCTGCAGCATTTTCGCTTCGCTGCTTTTCAGAATGTTGTAGCCGATCAGCGCGTGCTGGCGCATGATTTCCATCTCGTCCGGATTCAGGCGACCGGGCTTGAGCAAAATGGTGTCGGGGGTGCCGACCTTGCCGATGTCATGCATGGGCGCGGCGCTCAGGATGCGGTCCTGTTCGGCGCTCGACATGCCCAGCTCGGCGGCAATGAGGCGGGAATAATGCGCCATGCGCTGGATGTGGGCGCCCGTTTCCGGATCGCGGTATTCCGAGGCGCGGCACAGCAGCAAGATGGTTTCCTGCTCGCGCGCGCGCAGTTCGGCGGTGGCCGCGTTCACCTCGCTGGCCAGCCAGCTGGCGCGGCTCTCCAGCGCAACGGTGGCGCGCCGCAGCGCCAGCATATTGCGGGTGCGTGCCAAAAATTCGACCTTGTCGATCGGCTTGATCAAAAAATCGTTGGCGCCATTTTCCAGCGCGCGGTGACGGATTTCAACATCGTGGCTGGCAGTGACCATCAGCACCGGTGGACGGGCGCGCGGGTCCGGGTCGAGCTGGCTGATGAATTCGAGCCCGTTAATGTCGGGCATCATGTAGTCGAGAATGAGCAGGTCGTAGGGATTGCTGCGGCACCAATCAAGCGCCTCGCGCGCCGACTGGAACGCGACTGTCGACACGCCCTCGAGCTTTTCCATCAAACGCGACATCAGCACCAGGTTGATGTGCGTGTCGTCGACGATCACTACCTTCATTGCAGGTCCGATCCGGTTACACATATAAAGACAAGCCGCACGTCTGGTTGTCCGCCCGACACTATTTTAACCTGTCGGCAAAGGTCTTACCGAATTTGATCACCTTGAGGGAGAGGACTCGCCGCACCAGAAACCGCCGCCGTCCAGAACCGCCATGTCGCTTGCAGTCGATTGCGACATGCCGGTCGCGCAAGGTGGGAACTTGAGGTTGACGACTGTAACGCAAAGCGCCCCCGTGCGCTACGGCTCGCTTGTTGTACCGGGACGCTGAGCACTGAGGCAATTTCCTGCTGTGAGCTGCACCAAAATTTGGCATAATGTCAGAAATATACGAGGCACCAATGAACACAAGCTCTCCCCGCGCCGCCGCGCGCGACTTCGACGCGGCCCAGTTTCGCCAGGCACTGTCGCAGTTCGCCACGGGTGTGACCGTCATTACCACGCGCCTGGCGGACGGCAGTTTTCGCGGCTTGACGGCCAGTTCGTTCAATTCGGTATCGTTGGCGCCGCCGCTGGTGCTGTGGAGCCTGGGCAACGCGGCCAACAGCTTGCCGATTTTCAGCGGCAACTCGCACTACGTCATCAATGTGCTGGGCGCCGAGCAAGCGCATCTGGCGCAGCGCTTTTCCAAACGCACCGACAATCCCTTCGACGGCGTCGAGTACGAGCTCTCGCGCACCGGCCAGCCCATCCTCAAGGGCGCTTCAGCCTGGTTCGAATGCCACAACCGCAGCCGCTACCCGGAAGGCGACCACGTCATTTTCGTCGGCGAAGTCGAAGAATGCGCATTTCACCCGCAAGCCTCCCTGATTTTTCATGCCGGGCAATTCGGCAGCACGCAAACGCGGTAAAATCAGGCATCCGGCAAAGTAGTCTATACAACTTACCCCCTCCTTACAATACGTCAACAGAGACAGGAAAAGCCATGAACCGATCCGAATCGCCGCGTAAAGCCCAATTTCACTGGGACGATCCGTTGCTCCTAAATAATCAACTGACCGACGACGAACGCATGATTCGTGACGCTGCGGCTGCCTATTGCCAGGACAAGCTGCAACCGCGCATCCTGGAAGCCTTCCGCCACGAAAAGATGGACACGTCGATTTTTCGCGAAATGGGCGAGCTCGGCTTGCTGGGGCCGACGATTCCTGAACAATACGGCGGCCCGGGCTTGAACTACGTGGCATACGGCTTGATTGCGCGCGAAATTGAACGCGTTGATTCGGGCTACCGCTCAATGGCCAGCGTGCAGTCGTCGCTGGTGATGGTGCCGATCTACGAGTTCGGCACCGAAGAGCAGCGCCAGAAATACCTGCCCAAGCTGGCGACCGGCGAATGGATCGGCTGCTTTGGCCTGACCGAGCCGAACCATGGTTCCGACCCGGGTTCCATGATCACGCGCGCCAAAAAAGTGGACGGCGGCTACTCGCTGTCCGGCGCCAAGATGTGGATCACCAATTCACCGGTGGCCGACGTGTTCGTCGTCTGGGCCAAGGATGATGAAGGCGCGATCCGCGGCTTTGTGCTGGAAAAAGGCATGGCCGGTTTGTCGGCGCCTGCGATCCACGGCAAGTTCGGGCTGCGCGCATCGATCACCGGCGAAATCGTCATGGACAATGTGTTCTGCCCGGAAGAAAACGCCTTCCCGGACGTGCGCGGCCTGAAGGGACCGTTTACCTGCCTGAACTCGGCGCGCTACGGCATCGCCTGGGGCGCTCTGGGCGCGGCGGAAGATTGCTGGCACAAGGCGCGCCAGTACACGCTGGACCGGCACCAGTTTGGCCGTCCGCTGGCGGCCAATCAACTGGTGCAGAAAAAGCTGGCCGACATGCAGACCGAAATCACGCTCGGCCTGCAAGGCTGCCTGCAACTGGGCCGCATGAAGGACGCGGGCACGGCTGCCGTCGAGATCACGTCGATGATGAAGCGCAATTCATGCGGCAAGGCGCTGGACATTGCCCGTGTCGCGCGCGATATGTTGGGCGGAAACGGCATCTCGGACGAGTTCGGCGTGATCCGTCACATGGTCAACCTGGAAGTGGTCAATACGTATGAGGGCACGCATGATATTCACGCGCTCATTCTGGGGCGGGCGATGACGGGCATTCAAGCGTTCCAGTAACTGGATCGCTGATGATGAAACCCGCTTCGGCGGGTTTTTTTACGTCGTGTTCACCCTGAACAACCGCGCAGAAGCCCGGCCACGGAATCGGAGAGTGGCGTAGGTTGGAAAAGAGCGAAGCTCGCATTCCAACATGGGTCATCGACGGCGCTTGTTGCAACGCTAGCTAGGTTTAGGAGAAAATAGTTGCCCAGCACTCAGTGCTGATAGGCGCCAATATCAAATCCGGTAACGTGATTGCGTGGCCGCCCGTTGAAGTCGACACTTTCGGCCTCTATGTCGCTGCCCCGCCCGACAGCCGGCGAGCTCTTTGTGATCCTTAGATCCATGAAACCGCTCTTGCCGTAGGCTTGGAAGTAAGGCTCGGACGAGACTGTATTCACGTGCTGCAGCCCATTTTTCAAACTGAAGTTGTAGGTCGCGTTCTTGTACACGAGGTTGTTGCGGTAACTGTTGCGCTTGCCAGTTTTGCCTTGTTCGGAGATGCCCATTTTGTTGTCGTAGACAATATTGCTGTAGACATGGGTATTGTCGTTGCCGCTGCGTGAGTGATAGAAATCGCCTCCGCCAATGATGATCCCGGTGTTGCAGGCGGCGACCGTATTGTTTGTAATGGTCACGTCGCGCGCATCGTGCCACAGGTGGATGCCCCCTTCCGCCACCCGGTACACCTGGTTGTTCTTGATGGAACCGGAGGTGCTGACGTAAATGCCGTGGATAAAGCGGCAGCCTTTGGGCCCGATATCGTGGACGATGTTGCCGACCACGTCAGACTGCTTGCCATTGTAGTAGCTGTCCACACCGATGCCCGAGCCGCCGCCGCCGGTGCAATTGTAATTGCGGGCGATGTCGTAGACGTGGTTGCGCAGGATTTTGACGTAGGAGCCGCCGTTGTAGATGCCGCTGCGCCACTTGGTTCCGGCGCGCGACTTGGTGCCGGAGACTTCGAAGCCGTCGATAGTGACGTAGCTGCCGCGGTTGTCCCAGGCGGTGCTGTTTTTTGAATTGGCGGGTGGGACGATTTTTGCGGCCCAAGGCGTAGTCGACAGGTAACGGATGCGGGCACTGGCTGTGCCGCTGGCGCTCGTCTTGATGCCGCCCTCATAGGTGCCGGGAGACACATAGAGCGTGCTGCCGGCCGCGACATCACGGATGCCGCGGGTGAGCGTCTTGAACGGCTTGGACTGGGTGCCTGGGTTGCTGTCGCTACCGGTGGATGCGGAAACATAGACATTGCGCCCGGCAGCTTGGGCTTCGATTGTTTCGGCGGGAATTTGATATTCGCCGGCATCGCCAGCGCTTGGCGCGTTCTGGCTTGCCGCTGCTGCATCCGGCTCCGATTGAGCGACGGCGCTGCAGGCGCTGGCGAGTCCGACAAGAGCGGTGAAAATGATTGCTACATGTTTGCGTTGTTGGCACTTTGCGGTGAGGGTTGTCGACATGGACCGTTCCTTCGTGAATCAATGAATGAAGGATTTTGACGGCGATCAAATTCTTTGGTTCAGGCTTTTCCTAAGAAAGTTTCTGGCTAGTAGCAGTGTCATAAGTGACGCGTGCGGCCGGACGAATTTGGGATCGGCAACAAACAGGAGCCGGGCGCGAAAAAAAGCCGCCCAGCTTGTGGCTGAGCGGCTTCTCCGTCGCACTTCTCTAGATTTGATTATCTAAAACTTGTACCCCAGCGCCAGCGTCACCGCCTGCGGATTGAGCGTCATATCCTGCGTCTGCCCCGACGAAAACGACACCTTCGTCTTCAGCCACGTCTTGCTGATATTTCCGTCTACAAACCACTTCTTGTTGATGTTGACGATCAATCCCACCTGCAGCGTCGCAGCGAACTTGTTCTTCAGCGAAAACGTCGTCGGCGGACCGCCAATATCGCTCAGCGTCGTCAACTTGCCCGAGCCCGTCTCATCTGCAAAATAAGCATAGGTTGCGCCCACGCCCAAGTACGGCCGGAAACGCGCTTCCGGCTCATAGAACCGGTGGTAGACAAACAGCGTCGGCGGCAAAGCCTTGACCGTCCCCAGCACGCCCACGCCTTCGATGGCGCCCGCGCCCAATATCTTGTGCTTGTACGGCAGCCCCAGGTCAAGCTCGACGGTAAGGTTGTCGGTCACGCCGTAGGCCACCGCAAACACCGGCTGCGTATCGGCACTGATCGCCGCTTTACTGCCCGGCAGCGCTGGCGCGCTGACGTCGCCACTCTCGACCTTGGGCGTGATCTTGCCCACCCCGGCCTTGATAGCCCACTGCCCCTCAGCCTGCGCCAACGCGCCCGACGAGGCAGCCATCGCGGCAACGGCGGCCAGCACGGAAACAGCACTATGCAAACGTATTTTCATTTTTTCTCCGAAATTCTTGTAGGTGGGGCGGTGGCTTACAGCCAGCCTTTCAGGATCATTTGCTCGGCCACATACTTGGCGATCAGCGTGTTTTCATACGGCGTGGGCAACACGTCGTCGGCAAACATAAAGTGGCTGACGTCGCCGGTGATCAAGGTCTTGCCGGTGCAAACGAGCGACTTGACCGTGCACGCAGCCGTGCTGGTATTGGTCAGACCGTAAGGCGCAGGATTGAGGATCTGGTCGTGGCTGGTCGCCCACAGATCGACATACACCACCTTCGCTTCCCCGGCCACGCCCGCCTTGAGCTGCGTGTTGAACGTCGTCACCATCGTCTTGATCAATGTCTGCGTGGCCGCATCCTGGGCCTTGCTGGCCGGCGAGCCGCCCAGGTCCGGCAGGTTGTTGACGACCACGTAGTTGGCACCCTTGGCCACAATCATCGTCTTGACGATGCCGGCCAGTTCGGCGCCGGCCACGCCCATTGCCGCGACCATCGCCGGGGCCTGGGCCGCAGCGTAGGCGGCGCCCGCCTTCTGGCCCGCCACCAGGCCGGCGGCGGCCCCGGCAGCTTCTGCCGTTGTCTGCGACTTGGCGACGATTGAACCTGCCACCAGTGGATCTTGCAATTCAGTTGCGCCCGGCTGGGCCATGGCGTTAGCGACAGCCACGTTAATGATGCTCTGGGTGGTGCGCGCGGGGTTCTGTGATTCAATGGCGACGGCCGTGCCGATCGCCTGGCCTGCGGTTTGCGGATTGTCGGCGGTCTGGGCCAGCAAGCTCACCAGCGTGGTGACGAAGGTTTCGGCCGCCACTCTGGCGCCTTCCGCAGCGCCCGCCGCCTCGCCCGCAGCCTTGGCGCCCGCCTGCATTTGTCCGAGCTGCGCCAGGGCATCGTTGCCGCCGGCGGTGACGAACACCACTTCGGTGCCGCTGAACTTGCCGCCAGCCTTGGCCAGGTGGCGCGTGACCTGTTCCACGACCGGCTTGGTCAAGAAGCCAAACGCAGAGCCGGTGACTTTGTTCTCGGGACCATAAGGATTGCTCACGCGCGCGCCGCCCTGGGCGTAGCTCAGGCATTCCGGGTGATCGAGCACGGCCGCCGAAAAGCCGGCCGCGGCATTGCCGTCCAGCCCGGTCTGGGCGGCGCACGGCGCCGGCAGGCCGAATTGCTTGGCCATCAGCTCGGTCCAATTCTTGCCCGTCAGCGTGGCGCTGGTGGCCGTGTTGTCGCCATTGATGGTGAACTTGCCGCCGCCGGCCAGCTTGATGCTACCCACCGCATACGTGCCAACGTCGGACAAGCTGTCGCCGAACGACACCATGGAGCTGAACGTGGTGGCCAGCTTTTGTTCTTCTGGACTGGTGCCGTTGCCGCCGCCGCAAGCGCTGAGCACGGCAGCCGTCAACATGGCCAGCGCGAAATGAGTTTGACGCATTCTATCTCCTAATTATGTGTTTTTAAACGATTGCTCGGAACTGGACCCGTTGCCAAGGATGCCAGACTAATTCGGGATGACGCTTTCGTCTTGCGCTTTTGTGACAATCCATTTGTTCAAACATGCCAGTTTGAATTGTGCCGCTGGCGCGACCCGCCCCGGCATAAAAAAAGGCCGCCTGGTGTTGAACCGGGCAGCCTTTAGCGCATCGCCTGTCGTCACGACCAGGCGGCTTCAAAATCTCTTACAGCCAGCCGCGCGCGACCATTGCATCGGTCGTCGCCTTGTAGATCAGCGAGCTGCCGAACGGGGTCGGGTGCACGCCGTCTGCGAACAGATAGTGGCTGACGTCGCCGGCAACGAGGTTTTTGCCATTGCATACCAGCGAAGTACCGCCGAGTGCATTGGTGGCCAGGCATGCCGGCGCTGCCGCGTTGGAGATGCCGTAATTCGACGGATTGGCAACCTGGTCGGCGCTGACGGTGAACAGGTCAACGTAGACGACGTTAGCCTCAAGGCCATCAATGCCGGCGCGCAACGCCAGATTGAAGGCGCCGACCATGCCGTTGACCAGCGTCAGGCTCGATGGGCTCGACACGCCAAGGGCCTTGCCGAATGGGCTGCTGCCCAGGTCAGGCAGGTTGTTGACGACAACGTACTTGGCGCCTTTTGCAAGGATCTTGGTGCGGATCAGTGCTGCTTCGTCAGCGCCGGCCTGGCTCATTGCGGTCACTTGCGCAGGACCATTGGCAGCGCCATAGGCGGCGCCAGCGGCGGCGGCATCAGCCTTGGCCTTGTCGACGATTGGCGTGTTGACTGCCGGATCGATGACGGTACGGAAACCCAGCTGGTAGGCAGCGCCGATGGCGTTGGTGGTGGCGGCTTGCAAGGTGCCGCCGCGGCCGAGTTCGGCGGTGAACGCGGTGGAAATGGTGCCTGCCGCCGTTGCCGGGTTGGTGGTGCCCGCTGCCAGCGCCGGGACCAGCGACTTGGCGTACGCCTGGCCACCAGCGGCGGTCGATGCGGTGCTCAGGTTGCTCAGCAGTTGCAGGGCGTCATTGCCGCCGGCCATCACGAAAACGACTTCGGTGCCGCTGAACTTGCCGCCGTTTTTCGCCAGGTGGCGATCGATCTGTTCCGTGACAGGCCGCGTCAGCTGACCCAGCGTTGGCGTGTAGAGCTTGTTGCCAGGCCCTTCAGCGACGGTAACGCGCGAGCCGCCCTGTGCGTAGTTATTGCACAGTGGGTAATTGATGACAGGAACATTGAAGCCGGTGCCCGTGCCTTCGAGCCCGGTTTGCGCAGCGCAGGGCGCCGGCAGGCCGAGTTGGGCAGCGACCAGTTCTGGCCAGATCTTGCCATTGAGCGCAGCGTTGGTCGCGGTCAGGTCGCCGTTGATGGTGTACTTGCCGCCGCCCAGTTGAGCGATCGCGCCAACCTTGTAGGTGCCGGCGTCGGACAGACTGTCGCCAAAATTGACCTGCGCGAGGAATTTCGGTTTGGCTGCCGGGGCTGGAGCGGTGTCGTTGCTGCTGCCGCCGCATGCCGAAAGAATGGCTGCCGTAAGCAAAGCCAGCGCAAAATTGGTTTGACGCATTATGTCTCCTGAATAAAATTTTTGGTGTTAAAACGAACGCGCGTGCTATTCGCAACTCAGCTAATATGCCAGTCTTCTACACGCTTGTATAGAAATAAACTTTGGCGACGTCAGTTCGATGCAACATCGACCCTCGCCAGCCCGTGCCCCTGGGCGCGATGAAATCGATTATAGCAACCGGCGGCAGCGCGGACAGTCAGGAGACAGTGTTATTTAACAGTCCCTGCACAATTGTGGTGGAACCATAGGCGGCGCGCCTCAGTCTGTCGTTCACGCCCAGCCATTGGGCGCCCTGCGGCGGCGCTTCAACCAGGATCAGCTCGGCCCCGGCATGGTCCATGGCGCGCAGCGCGGCATACAGCGCATAGGCAAAACCTTCCGGAGTCAGCGGCAGGCGAACGCTGGCGTGCACGGGGCTGAAGTCCGAATAATGGATCAACGCCACGCTACGTCCGGCAACGTCGAGCTGCGCCAGCGTTGCCGCCAGCGCGGCACTGTTCTGCATGGCCACTGGCGTGTGCGGTGCGTAATGCGACTCGAGCGTGCCCGACGCGCGCGGCGCCTGGGCGTCAGGCGCGGCCGGCAAGCGGCCAATCACGGCGCCGATGGCTTCCGCACTGATGTGGCCAGGACGCAACAGAACTGGCCCGTGGGAAGCCAAACGTGACAGGTCGACAATCGTCGATTCGATGCCCACCTGGCTTTGACCGCCGTCGAGCACGGCATCAATACTGCCGTCGGCCCCAAATTCATCGCGCACATGGCGCGCCGTGGTCGGGCTGACGTTGCCGAACTTGTTGGCCGATGGCGCCGCCACCCCACCCTTGCCGCCCTTGAATGCTTGCAACAGCGCGATGGCGACCGGGTGCGACGGGCAACGCAGGCCAACCGTGTCCTGGCCACCGGAGACGGCGTCGGGAATGTGCGGCGCGCGCTTGAGAATCATGGTCAGCGGCCCGGGCCAGAAGGCGGCAGCGAGCTGGTGCGCTTCCGGGGGAATCTCGCTCGCCCAGTGCGCCAGGTCGGCGCCGGGGGCCAGGTGGACGATGACGGGATGGTCTTGCGGGCGGCCCTTGGCCGCGTAGATGCGGGCCACCGCGGCCGGATTTTCGGCGTCCGCTCCCAGGCCGTAGACGGTTTCGGTCGGCAAGGCCACCAGACGGCCCTGCTCCAGCAGGCGCGCGGCCGCAGCGATCGCGGCCAGGTCAAGCGGCTGGTCCAGGTCCATGCTCACGGCGCGATGCCGAGAATGGCGCAGGCCGCCACCAACTGGGCCTGGGCCTGGGCCAGCGTGGGCGCAATCAAGGTCACATGGCCCATCTTGCGCCCTGGCCGCGCCTGCTCTTTGCCATACAAGTGCAGGCAAGCGCCTGGCAGCGCCAGCAATTTTGCCCAGTCCGGTTCGCGCGGCGCGGCGGCGCCGTCCGCAAACCAGATGTCGCCCAAAATATTGAGCATGACGGCCGGCGAATGCTGGCGCACCTCGCCTAGCGGCAAGCGCGCCATGGCGCGCACTTGCTGGGCGAACTGGCTGGTCACGCAGGCGTCCATCGTGTAGTGGCCGCTGTTGTGCGGCCGCGGCGCCATTTCGTTGACCACCAGCGTACCGTCGGTCAGCACAAAAAATTCGATGCACAGCACGCCTACGTAGCCAAGTTCTTCGACGATAACGCGCGCCGCCTGCTGCGCTGCGGCCGCGCAATCGGCCGCCACATTCGGACCGGGCACGGTGGTGGTGAACAGGATGCCGTCGCGGTGCACGTTTTCGGCAATCGGGTAGACCACCGATGCGCCGTCAAAGCCGCGCGCGGTGAGTACCGACACCTCGTACGCCAGCGGCAGCATCTTTTCCAGCAGGCAGGTCACGCCGTCCATGGTGGCGAATGCCGCGCGCACATCGCCGCGCGTGCGCACCACGCTCTGGCCCTTGCCGTCATAGCCCATGCGCACTGTTTTCAGGATGCCGGGCAGCAGCAGGTCAGGGATGGCGTCGATGTCGGCGGGCGCGGCAATGGTCATGTGCGGCGCCGGCGGCACGCCGGAGCGCGCTGCGCAAGCGGCCAGGAAATGTTTTTCGGCAATCCGGTCCTGGGCGATGGCAACGCAGGACGCCGCCGGCGCCACAAAGGCGTGATTGGCCAGCAGTTCCAAGCTGGCAGCGGGGACGTTTTCAAATTCGGTCGTGACTGCAACGCACGACTGGCCAAGCTGGGCCAGCGCCTGCGCGTCGCTGTAATCGGCGGCGATCAGGCTGTCGGCGGCTTGCCCGGCAGGACTGTCGGGCGCCGCCTCCAGCACCGTCACCTTGAAGCCCATGGCCTGGGCCGCGTGCACGAACATGCGGCCAAGCTGGCCGCCGCCCATCACGCCCAGCTGCGCAGGCGGCAGAAAAGGAGCAAGCGGGGCCGTCATACCGGCAACGTCATGGCCCTGGCAGCGGCGGTTTGCTGCAGGCGAAATTGCTGGAGTTTTTCGGCCAGGGCCTCGTCGGTGCAGGCGATCATGGCGATGGCGGCCAGCGCGGCGTTGGCCGCGCCGGCTTCACCGATGGCGAAGGTGGCCACGGGAATGCCCTTGGGCATTTGCACGATCGACAGCAGCGAATCCTTGCCCGACAGATAGCGCGACGGCACCGGCACGCCCAACACGGGCACGATGGTCTTGGCGGCAATCATGCCGGGCAGGTGGGCCGCGCCGCCGGCGCCGGCGATGATGGCGCGCAGCCCGCGCGCGCGGGCGCTGTCGGCGTAGGCGAACATATCGTCAGGCATGCGGTGGGCCGACACCACCTGGGCTTCGAAAGGGACGCCGAAATCCTTGAGGATGTTCACAGCGTGCTGCATGACTTCCCAGTCGGACGAGGAACCCATGACGATGCCGACCAACGGTGCTGTTGTTGCCGACGTTAAAGCGGATACCGTTGCGCTCATCATCAACCCTTCAGCGTGACGCCGGTCAACAGTTCCAGCGCCTCAAGATACTTGGCGCGGGTGTTGGCGATCACTTCGCTTGGCACGGTCGGGGCCGGCGCGGCCTTGTTCCAGTCGGTCAGCGTTTCCAGATAGTCGCGCACAAACTGCTTGTCGTACGACGGCGGCGACATGCCGACCTGGTAGCTCGACATTGGCCAGAAGCGCGACGAGTCGGGCGTGAGAATTTCATCGATCAGGTGCACCGTGCCGTGCTCGTCAAGGCCAAATTCGAACTTGGTGTCGGCAATGATGATGCCGCGCGTGGCCGCGTATTCGGCGGCGGCGGTGTACAGCTGCACGGCGTAGTCGCGCACCTGGCGCGCGATGTCGGCGCCGACGATCTGTTCGGCTTGCTCGAAGGAGATGTTTTCATCGTGCGCGCCGGCCGGAGCCTTGGTCGACGGTGTGAACAATACCTGCGGCAGCTTTTGCGCTTCCTGCAGGCCGGCTGGCAAGTCGATGCCGCACACCTTGCCCGTCTTTTGGTAATCTTTCCAGCCCGAACCGATCAGGTAGCCACGGACGATCGCTTCGATCCCCAGCGGCGTCATTTTCTTGACCACGATGGCGCGGCCGTCAACTTGTGCGCGCTCGTCCGGCGAGACCAGCGATACCGGATCGATGCCGGTATCGTGGTTGGGCATCAAGTCTTTGTATTTGGCGAACCAGAAGTTGGACATGGCCGTCAGAATCTTGCCCTTTTCAGGGATCGGCTCATTCAGGATGACGTCAAAGGCGGACAGGCGGTCGGTCTGGATGACCAGCAACTTGTCGTCGCCCACGGCGTAAATGTCGCGCACTTTCCCGCGGTGCAAAAATGGCAGGGACTTCAGGTTTGTTTCGAGAACGCCAGACATGTGTTTCCTTGTACAGGTAAAAACGCGCCCCGGAGGGCGCGAGGTTGATGCGTGGTAGAGAGCTTATTTGACGATTGTTACTTGACGATTGTTACTTGACGATTGTTGCTTGACGATTGTTACTTGACGATTTGCGACAGCTCGCCCTTGACGTAGCGCTCGGCCATTTTTTCCATGGTGATCGGCTTGATCTTGGCAGCTTGGCCTTCGCAGCCAAACGACAGGAAACGCGCCTTGCAAATGTCGGTAGCCGCCTCGCGCGCCGGCTTCAAGAAGTCGCGCGGATCGAACTTGCCCGGATTTTGGAACATGTACTTGCGCACCGCTGCCGTCATCGCCAGGCGAATGTCGGTGTCGATGTTGATCTTGCGAACGCCGTGGCGAATGCCTTCCTGCACTTCTTCAACCGGCACGCCGTAGGTCTCTTTCATGTCGCCGCCAAATTCGCGAATCATGGCCAGCAATTCTTGCGGTACTGCCGACGAGCCGTGCATCACCAGGTGGGTGTTCGGGATGCGCGCGTGAATTTCTTTGATGCGGTCGATGGCCAGGATGTCGCCGGTCGGCTTGCGGGTGAACTTGTAGGCGCCGTGCGAGGTGCCGATGGCAATGGCCAGCGCGTCGCACTGGGTGCGCTGCACGAAGTCGGCGGCCTGGGCCACGTCGGTGAGCAGTTGCTCGCGCGTCATGGTGCCTTCGGCGCCGTGGCCGTCTTCCTTGTCGCCCTTCATGGTCTCGAGCGAGCCGAGCACGCCCAGTTCCGCTTCGACCGTCACGCCAATCGCGTGCGAAAACTTGACCACTTCACGCGAGACTTCCACGTTGTATTCGTACGAGGCAACGCTCTTGCCGTCCGCTTCCAGGGAGCCGTCCATCATTACCGAAGTGAAGCCGGAGCGGATTGCCGTCATGCACACCGCCGGTGACTGGCCGTGATCCTGGTGCATGACAACCGGGATGTGCGGATACGCTTCGACGGCCGCTTCGATCAGGTGGCGCAGGAACGCTTCGCCGGCATACTTGCGCGCGCCCGCAGACGCTTGCATGATGACCGGTGCGTTGACCGCGTCAGCCGCAGCCATGATGGCCTGCACCTGTTCAAGGTTGTTGACGTTAAACGCAGGCAAGCCATAGCCGTTTTCAGCAGCATGGTCCAGCAATTGACGCAAAGATACGAGAGCCATAGTAATACTCCAAAAACAATAAGAAACCAGTGTTGCCCAGGAAGCGCGGGATGCGCGCAGTTCTTGCAGCAATCGCCGGTGGCGCCTGGTCGGCGCCGCCCGCTTTCAATTAATCAAATTCACCGACGCGCACGATCTTCAGTGCATTGGTACCGCCTACCTGCCCCATCGGCTCGCCCCAAGTGACGACGATCATGTCACCCTTTTTGACGATTCCTTTGGCCACCATCAAGTCTTCCGCCTGGCGCAGCACCTGTGCGCTGTCGCCCGACTGCATCAGGTGGTAGGCGCGCACGTTGCGGTACAGGGCTACTTTACGCTGGGTTGTGGTAATCGGGGTCAGCGCGAAGAGCGGCGTGTCGATGCTGTGGCGGCTCATCCACAAAGCGGTCGAGCCGGACTCGGTCAGCGCCACGATGGCTTTGACGCGCAAGTGGTGCGCCGTAAACAACGCAGCGTAGGCGATCGACTGGTCGATGCGGGTAAACCGCGCATTGAGGAAGTCGGCGTCGAGCTTGTTGTATTCGGACTGCTCGGCTTCGGCGCAGATGGCCGCCATCATTTCCACCGTTTCAACCGGATAGCGGCCGGAAGCGGTTTCGGCCGAGGTCATGACGGCGTCGGTGCCGTCCAGCACGGCGTTGGCCACGTCCGACACTTCGGCGCGGGTCGGCACGGCGTTGACGATCATCGACTCCATCATTTGCGTGGCCGTAATGGCCAGCTTGTTGGAGGCGCGCGCCATGCGGATCATGCGCTTTTGCAGCGCCGGCACGGCGGCGTTGCCTACTTCCACGGCCAAGTCGCCGCGGGCGACCATGATGCCGTCCGACGCGTCCAGGATTTCCTGCAGCACAGGAATGGCTTCGGCGCGCTCGATCTTGGCGATCATCATCGGTTTGTGATGGTATTGCTCGCCGGCGATGTTGGCCAGCTGGCGCGCCATTTCCATGTCGGTCGCGCTTTTTGGAAACGAAATCGCCAGATAGTCGGCCTGGAAACTCATGGCCGTCTTGATGTCTTCCATGTCCTTGGCCGTCAGCGCCGGCGCGGTCAAGCCGCCGCCCTGGCGGTTGATGCCCTTGTTGTTGGACAGCTCGCCACCAACTTTAACGACGGTGAAGATTTCATGGCCGACGATGCGCTCGACCACGAGCACGATCAAGCCATCATTTAACAGCAGCTTGTCGCCGGTGCGCACGTCGCGCGGCAGCGCCTTGTAGTCCAGGCCCACGCGTTCCTGGTTGCCCAGTTCGCCGTCGTCGCCCCACTTGGCGTCGAGAATGAACTTGTCGCCATTTTCGAGCTGAATCTTGCCTTCTTCAAACTTGCCAACGCGGATCTTCGGACCCTGCATGTCTGCCATGATCGCCACTTCGCGCCCGCACTGGGCCGCGGCCTTGCGTACCAGGGCAGCCCGGTCGATATGGTCTTGCGCCTTGCCGTGGGAAAAATTCAGGCGCACGACGTCAACGCCGGCCTGAATCATGCGAACGAGAATATCGAAATCGGTCGATGCCGGTCCGATGGTTGCGACGATCTTGGTACCACGATACATAGCTATCCTTTAAGTAAAAGCGCAGCCAGAGGGCTGCGCTGTGGAATTACTGGGAACTGCGCTGCAGCAGGATTTCAACCGCTGGCAGGGTCTTACCTTCGAGGAACTCGAGGAAGGCGCCGCCACCCGTAGAGATGTAGCCGATTTTATCGGTGATCGCGTACTTTGCAATGGCGGCCAGCGTGTCGCCGCCGCCTGCAATCGAGAACGCATTGGAGTCGGCAATGGCCAACGCCAGCGTTTTGGTGCCTTCGCCGAACTGGTCGAATTCAAACACGCCGACCGGGCCGTTCCAGACGATGGTGCCGGCCTTGGCAATTTGCGCGGCCAGCGTCGCTGCCGTCTTCGGGCCAATGTCGAGGATCATGTCGTCGTCTTGCACGTCGGCCACAGCCTTGACGGTGGCCACCGCGGTTGGCGAAAATTCTTTTGCGCACACCACGTCGACCGGAATGGGCACGGTGGCGCCGCGCGCGGCCATCATGTCGATGATGGCTTTGGCTTCCGTCACCAGTTCGGCTTCGACCAGCGACTTGCCGATGTTCAGGCCAACGGCCTTCATGAACGTGTTGGCGATGCCGCCGCCGACGATCAGGTTGTCGACCTTGTCCGCCAGTGCCTTGAGGATCGAGAGCTTGGACGACACCTTGGACCCGGCCACGATGGCCAGCAAGGGACGGGCCGGTGCACCCAGCGCCTTGCCCAGCGCGTCAAGTTCGGCGGCCAGCAAGGGGCCGGCGCACACGATGGGCGCGAACTTGGCGATGCCGTGGGTGGTCGCTTCGGCGCGGTGGGCGGTGCCGAAGGCGTCATTGACGTAGATATCGCACAGCTTGGCCATTTTCCGGGCCAGCTCGTCGCTATTCTTTTTTTCACCCTTGTTGACGCGGCAGTTTTCCAGCAACACAACCTGGCCCGGCGCGACATCGACGCCGTCGACCCAGTCTTGCTTCAGTTCCACCGGCTGGCCGAGCAACTCGGACAGGCGCGCGGCGACCGGCGCCAGGCTGTCTTGCGGCTTGAATTCGCCTTCGGTCGGGCGGCCCAGGTGCGAGGTGACCATGACGGCGGCGCCCGCCTTGAGGGCGGCGGCGATGGCCGGTGCGGAAGCGCGGATGCGCGTATCTTCCGTGATCTTGCCGGCATCGTCCTGCGGCACATTCAGGTCGGCGCGAATGAAGACGCGCTTGCCGGCGAGGGCGTTCTGGTCGATGAGGTCTTGCAAACGGGTAAAGTTCAAAACAGCGTGCATGGGCGGGTATCCACGAGTCAAATAATGAAAGAACGCTATTTTACCGCAAGCACCGCATGAAATACTTACATCAGCCAGATACGTAGAATGGTGAACACTGCCATGCCGAAAATGATGGTTTCAAGCATACTTTTACGCAACAGGTAATAGATTCCGGCCGCCACGGCGGAGGCCAGTTTGATGTTCAGCGGGCTAAACACCGGATGGGCGTCGGTTGTCATCAATAGTTCCGGCGCGATAATCGCCGCCAGTGCGCAACCGGGCGCGTAGCGCAGCATTTCCTGCACCCGAGGCGGGATCGTGATGTGGTGGCCCACCAGCCAGAACGAACTGCGCGCAATTGCCGTGGCTACCACGAGCGCAACAATGGTGATCCAGATGTCCAGTTCAGACATATCAATTTTTCCTTTCGATCAATTCCTGAACCAGCATCGAGGCCACCATGCCCACCACGACGGCGAGCAGCATGCCCAGTTTGTATGGCAAGCCATAGGCCAGCACCGCCGTGGCGCTGGCGGCCACCACACCGCACAGCGCGGCGCTGGTCAGCATGGTGGGCACCAGGATGCATAAAATGGCCAGGGTGCCGGCGAAACCCAGACCCCACGCGGCTGGCACAGTGCTGCCCAAAAAGATGCCGGCCAGCGAACCGACTTGCCAGGCCAGCCAGTTAGGAATCAGCAAGGCCTTCAGGTAGGAAACCTTGCCCACGGCGGGCGCCTCGGTCGGAAAGCGCTGGAGGAAAATATTGACGGTGATGTCGCCGGCCGTGTAACCGAGCAGCAAACGCTTGTACCACGGCAAGTGAGCGAAATGCGGCGCCAGCAAGGCCGAAAAAATCACGAAACGCAAGTTGACGACAAGTGCGGTGGCAAACACCACCCAGATCGGGGCGTTGGCAAAAATCAGGGGCAGCGAGGCCAGCTGGGCGGTCCCGGCGAAGACCAGCAGCGTCATGCCGAGTGCCTGATTCAGCGTCAAGCCGCCCTTGATCAGGGCAACCCCGACCACCATGCCCCAGGCGGCGATGCCGAACAGGGTTGGCGCGCCAGCCTTGAAGCCCTCGCGCCACATGGCCGGGTCTTCGTCCGCCAGGCGGACGGGAATGTGGTTTTCCTGCGACAGCGAGGAACGGGGATCGGGCATGCGGTGCAATTCAAGAGTGATGCAAAAATTACATCGTGGTGAGTGCCACTATTTTACCGATCATTCCGGCAAGCTGCCGGAATCGACTAAAATCGTGGTTTTGCATAGCCTGACGGAGAATTCATGAACGACAAAAAGCTGCCTGCGGTTGAACTGGGCGACAAGGACCTGCCCGCCCACTGCCCGAACCCGGCCATGCCGCTGTGGTCGTCGCATCCGCGCGTGTTCCTCGATTTTGGCCACGATGGCCTGGCCAAGTGCCCGTACTGCGGCACCGAGTACCGCCTCAAGCCAGGCACCGTCCTCTCTCACCACTAAACGCGGCACCTGCCCTGCCCTGCTTCGCCCGGAGACAGCATGAAGAAAGTCAAACAGATGAATGGCAGCGCGGCCGAAGTTGAAGCCGCGTTCTACGAAGCACTGAATCGGGCCGACGTCGAGGCGCTGATGGCGCTCTGGGCCGAGGACGAGGAAATTGTCTGCATTCACCCGGGCGGACCGCGCCTGCACGGCCATGTGGCCATCCAGACGGCATGGGAAGCGATTCTGGAACGGGGCGGCCTGCAAATCCACCCGTCCCGGCTGTACGAGACAAATAACTTGATGAGCTCGGTGCATACCGTGATCGAGGGCGTCACCTCAACCGCCGGCGACGAACCGGCGCACCTGGTCGCCACCAATGTGTACATGAAAACCCCGCGCGGCTGGCGCATGGTGCTGCACCATGTGTCGGTGGCGCCCGGCGCCGCGCCTGCCATCGAGCACGTGGGCAGCAGCCTGCACTGAACGCGTGGATTACAGCGCGCCACTGTGGCTGCCCGGCGCCCACCTGCAGACCATCTACCCTGCCCTGTGCATTGCCAAGCCGCCCGTCGCTTTCCGGCGCGAGCGCTGGGATGCGCAGGACGGCGACTTTGTCGATGTCGATTTCGTCGACGGCGAACCGGGCCAGCCGATGGTGGTGCTGTTTCACGGACTGGAAGGCTCGTCGGACAGCCACTATGCGCGCGCCCTGATGGCGGCCGTGGCCGCGCGCGGCTGGTCGGGCGCGATCCCGCATTTTCGCGGCTGCTCGGGCGAACTGAATTTGGCGCCGCGCTTTTATCATTCCGGCGACGCGCTGGAAGTCGACTGGATCTTGCGCCGCCTGCGCCAGCGCGCCGGCGGCAAGCTGTACGCCACCGGCGTTTCGCTGGGCGGCAATGCGCTGCTGCGCTGGCTGGGCGAGTCGCAGCACCAGGCCGACTTTGTCGACGCCGCGTGCGCAGTGTCGGCCCCGCTCGACCTGGCGCGCGGCGGCGAATCGCTGGGAACGGGCTTGAACATGGTGTACACGCGCAATTTCCTTAAATCGCTCAAGCCGAAATGCCTGGCCAAGCTGGACCAGTTTCCCGGCTTGTTCGACCGCGATGCGCTGATCAATGCGCGCGACCTGTACGCGTTCGACAATGTCGTGACCGCGCCGCTGCACGGCTACAAGGATACCGACGACTACTGGAACCGGGCCAGCGCCAAGCACGTGCTGGGCGACATCACCGTTCCCACGCTGGTGTTAAATGCCCGCAACGACCCGTTTTTGCCCGGCGTACACTTGCCGACCAGCGCTTCGCGCGCGGTGACGCTGGACTACCCGGCGCACGGTGGTCATGTCGGGTTCGCCAATGGCGGCGTGCCCGGCCGGCTCGACTGGCTGCCGCGCAAACTGCTGCACTTCCTTGAAGGCACATCGCCGTCGCGCGCGCCTGCGCCAGGTGAACTATGCGAAGCTGAGCGCCATGGATGACATCGTAAAAAAAGCCATGGTCAAGTGGCCGGACGTTCCGCACTGCTACGGCTGGCTGGCGCTGGATGCGCGCGGCGCCTGGCGCATGCGCGACGAGCGCGCCCAGCACCTGGGGCTGGCCGGCGACAAGGTGATCCAGCTTGCACTGCTGGGTTTTATTAACCGCAACTATGCTGTGGATGAGCGCGGCTGCTGGTATTTCCAGAATGGGCCGCAGCGGGTGTACCTGAATTTGGAAGCAACGCCGTTCATTGCGCGCACCGATCCCGAGCATGGGCTGGTGTTGCAGACGGGCGAATCGGTCGTCCATCTCGAGCGCGTGTTCATGACCGAGACCGGTGAGCTGATAGTCGATTGCGGGGGCAAAGTCGCGCAAGTGGATGACCGTGATGTGGCGCAGCTGATGACGGCATTGGAAATGAACGGCGCCGCAGCATCCGACGAAGCCTTGATGGCGTGGCTGGAGAACGGCCAAGGCGAGCTGGTGCTGCGCTACAGGGAGCAGTCCATTCCCGTCGAGCCCATCAAACGCGCCGACGTGCCTGAGCGCTTGCATTTCACGCGCTTGCCGGCACCCCCCAGCAACGCGAACGACCATTCAGGTAATGTGACCGCGCCGCAGTGAGGAGCGTGGGGCGTAGGTCGGATAAGCGCCAGACCTACCGACCCATCCCAAGTCACCGCCCCTCGTCAGGCCTGCCCGCCTTTTTCGCTTCCTTGATTTCCTCCAGCCGCAGCGTCTTGAGTTCACGCTCGCGCGCATCGATCAGCGCCATGTCGTAAAACGATGCATCGCCCGCCTTGCGCGCAATGGCCAGCTGATCGAGCGCCGCCTGCTTGCCACCGCTGAGCGCGTACTGCTCGGCAAGCGCGATATGCTGCAAGGCTTGCTTTCCTTGCGCGGCATACGCCTTGCTCAACAACTCATGCAATTTCGGCTCCTCCCGGTACTGCAAGACTTGCTCGCGCAAAAAGCGCGTGGCTTCGTCCGGCTTGCCATTGAGGATCAATGCATCGGCGTACTGACAAGCCAGGCCGCGCGCCAGCGGAAATTGCTGATGCGCCAGTTCGGCGTCCTTGAGTCCCTGCAACTTGACGGCAGCGCTTTGCCCTGGAGCCAGCTTGATATCGAGCGCCAGCGCGGCAAACACGGCGGCGCCGTCGGATCCCGCCTGCCCCGTCGAAAACGCACCTTCAGTACGGCGCAAGGTGGCGCGCGCCCTGTCGAGCATCGCCTGCGCCTGGGGCAGCTGGTCCCTTTTCAGCGCCACGAAAGCCAGGCCGTACTGCGCGCCCACTTGCTGCTGGCGGTTCTGCGATTTCTGCTGCGATTCAAACGCGGCTGTGGCCTCGGCCAGGCCTTGCGTGCTGCCGTCTTGCAGCACGCGCGCACGGGCCCGGATCAGCTGAAATTCAAGGTTGTCGACATGCTGGCGGTACGGCACGTCGCGAATCCGCGCCTGGATGTCGGCAATGCGCTCCGAGGTCAGCGGGTGGCTGCGCAGCGAGGCGGGCATCAGATCCGAATAGGCCCGGCTGGCCGTTTGCAGGCGCCCGAAAAAAGCGACCATGCCGGACGTATCGTAGCCGCCTTCGGACATGATCTGAAAGCCCACGCGGTCGGCCTCGCGCTCAGCCTCGCGCGTGAAATTGAGCTGGCGCTGAATGGCCAGGCCTTGCCCGCCGGCCATCACGCCCATTGCCGCGTCGCCACTGCCGCGCGCGGCCAAGGCCGCCAGCACCATGGCCGCCAGCGGAATCAAGGCGTCTTGCTTTTGCTGGCCGATCATGCGGGCGATGTGGCGCTGGGCCACGTGGCCTACTTCGTGTCCCAGCACCGAGGCCAGCTCGGACTCGGTCTGCGCGGCCAGCAGCAGCGCCGAGTGCACGCCGATGAAGCCGCCAGGCAAGGCAAAGGCGTTGAGCTGGCTGTCGCGCACGGCGAAAAAATAGTAGTCGGCATTGGTTTCGCCGCGCGCGCCGGGGTGCGATGCGACCAGCCCGCTGCCGAAGGTGTTCAGGTATTCGAGGATGGGCGCGTCGTCGAGAAAATCGATGTCGCGCCGGATGTCGCGCATGATTTCTTCGCCCAGCTTGCGTTCCATGACTGGCGACAGGTCGCCGCGCGCCGCGTCGCCCAGCACAGGCAGCGCGGGCGCGTCCGCGCGGATCTGGCCCCACGCCTGCGCGGCCGGGCCGCAACAGCCGGCAAGGAAGGCGCCGCACAGCAATAGGTGGCGGGTGCGGCGGCGTTGGCGAACCGCCATGGCTGGAGGGGTTTTCGTTTTCACGATGCTATGATAACCGTATCCTCCGCGCCGGCGCAGCCCCGCTCCCGGCCGGAAACAAAATATTACCCCTGACGCTATGACTGACACCAACAACGAGCAATTGACCCACTTCGACGCCACCGGCCAGGCCCATATGGTAGACGTGGCCGCCAAGGGCGACACGCACCGCATTGCCGTTGCCGCCGGCACCATCCGCATGCAGAGCGCCACGCTGGCCCTGATCGCGTCGGGCAACGCAAAAAAAGGCGATGTGCTGGGCATTGCCCGGATCGCCGCCATCATGGGCGCCAAGCGCACCAGCGACCTGATTCCTTTGTGTCATCCGCTGGCCATCACACGCGTAGCGGTCGAGTTCGAGATCGACCAGGCCGGTAACAGCGTCCATTGCCGCGCACAAGTGGAAACGATAGGCAAAACAGGGGTGGAGATGGAGGCGCTGACGGCCGTGCAAGTAGGCCTGCTGACCATTTACGACATGTGCAAAGCGGTCGACCGCGGCATGGTGATGACCAATGTGCGGGTGCTGGAAAAGCATGGTGGCAAGTCCGGCGACTGGAACGCTTTGCCGCTGGAATAATCAGCGCGCAATCAGCCAGGCGCGCCGATTCGCTCGCGGATCGATTCCATGACGGCAATTGCCAGGCCGCTGCCGTGGCAGGCGGCCTTGGCCACCCACATCAGGCCGAGGTTTTCATCGCGCTCGATATCCCTGCTGCCGCCATCTATATAGCAGCGCCCAAGAAAGTACATGGCGTTCGCATCATCTTGCTTGGTTGCCAAGCCCAGCCACGCCAGTGCGCCTTTGGGCTTGCGATGGTCGAGAAAGTGCAGCGCCAACTCGGTTTGCGCGCCAGCATCGCCGCCGTCCGCCAGTTCAAGGAGCAGCATATCGTCGGCATTGAGCGGCAGGCACAAATTGTCGCGAATGGACGCAAAGCGGATCACCGCCTTGCCATTGCGACTTTCCTTCTTGATCGTACCCTCCGTGAATCGGCGCCAAAACGTGCGCTCGCTCCATTCCGTCAGGGTGATTGCCGCCGCCAGCGAAATTACTTCCATAATTTGGTCATCTCATTACCGAAGCACAAACATTAGTGCCAATTTTTGAAGCGGCACCGACAGTTTTTGCGCCACAGGTCAAGTGGCGGGCATTTTCGCCCGCCATAATTGCCATATTTTATACAGATTTCTACGATCGAACAGGTTTGGCGTCTGGCACACATGTTGCTCTATGTTATTTCAGCAGGAAAAAATTCGATTCACCACTCGCCGTACAAACCACCACCGGAGGATTTATGAAATTCGCACAATACAAGCAACAGGCTCAAAAAGGTTTCACGCTGATCGAATTGATGATCGTCGTTGCCATTATCGGTATTCTGGCTGCCGTTGCCATTCCTGCATACCAGGATTATGTTGCTAAAGCCAAGTGGGCTGCCGCCTATACCGAAGTTTCCGCCGGCCAGGTTGGGATCGATACAAAAATGCTCGATACTCAAGGCGCGTGGCAGGTATCGTACACCGGTCTCAAATCGCCTACCTCGAACTGCACCGTTAGCGTCACTGGCGGCTCGGGCGGCGCTGGCACCATTGTTTGCGCAATCCTCGGCGGCCCTTCGACCGTTAATCCAGGTAGCATCACGATGACCCGCACGGCCGACGCAACGTCGTCGAACGGTGGCGCATGGGCGTGCACCACGACCGTCAAGCAGAAATACGTCGGCAAAGATCCAACTGCTGGTGGCCCTTGCAAAGGTTCTTAATTAAGTAAGCCCCTTCGGGGGGCACCTCAGTAAGACGAAACACCCCGTGAGCAGATGTGAACGGGGTGTTTTTATTTCTATGAGCAGTATTTACGAGAGTCCGTCATGCGCACCCAACAAGAAGGATTTACACTGATTGAACTGATGATCGTGGTAGCCATCATCGGGATCTTGGCAGCGGTTGCAATCCCCCAGTACACAAACTATGTTGGCAGAACGAAGTGGAATGCCGCCCATGCAGAAATGCACTGGGGCAGGACCAAAATTGAAGAGAGCATTGTTGCCGGCAACAAACCCGGGCTGAAGGATGTAACCATTGCCAGCAAAACATCTCATTGCACTAACACGCTGGAGGTCCAGCCAGACGGAAGCGCTAAACTCGTTTGCAGCGTTAAGGGTGGCCCGACTATTGTCGACGGTACCTTGATCACGCTCGCGCGCGATGTAGACGGCGTCTGGACTTGCAGCACCACCGCTCCACAGATAGCAGTTGGTGCGCACGTCATCTGTCCTACGGAATAAAGTAGCCCTCCTGCGCCTACTTCGCTAGTGCCGGTACAACCCGCGCGCGCCATTGTTGTAGCAACTCCGGTGGTGCTTGCCAAAGCACATTCGCCTTTTCCTCTGGATCGCGGTCCAATCGATACACGAACTCTTCCTTCGAGTAGTTGTTCAGCCAGTATTTCCACAGCTTGCCGGGCTCCCTGCCATCAAAGACCCCGGCAAATTCGAACTGTTTAAATAAGATCAGCTCCTTGTTGCGGCCAGCTTCCAGCGTCGCGTGCATCGGGGTGCCGACCCAAGTTGCCGGTACCGCCATGTCCAACTCGTTCAATACAGTCGGCGCGATGTCAATTTGCGAAATAAAAGGTTTGACAGCCAAGGACGTCGGGACCGCCCCAAGTCCGGACATCAGCAGTGGAATGTGGATCAAGGCTTCATGAACATTTTTTGCGTGGGAAAATATCCCTCGGTCACCCAAGCTATCGCCGTGATCGGACGTCACGATGACGATCGCATCATCCAGGTATTTTTTGGCCCGCAGCGTCTCAAGGATCTGGCGCAAAAAGTCATCGTACTGCAGTACCCCATTGTCATAAAAGTTGGTGTACTGCGGCTCGGGCTCTCCCCTCGTCTTGCCACCGTAACTTTTGACAGGCGTCCACTTGCTAAAAGCGTCAAGTCGCTTGCCGAGCAAATGCGCCGACATCAGATGAAATTGCAGCATTGTCGGCTTGCCATTCCACTCCGGCAGTTGCTTGGTTCTCTCGGTAACGAAGCTGTCATCGTTCATGTAGTAGCCGCTGGCCATGGACCCATCGTAATAGTCGTCCACCTTGCCGAACAAAGAACGCTTGTTGTAATAATTTGTCTGGTCGCCGCCAAGGATCATCACGATTTTGTAGCCATGCAGCTTTAACACCTGTGGCAGCGTGAACGGATCGCTTGGCAGTTGCGGGACGTAGCGCGACGCTAGCAGCCCGGCCATGGCGCAGTTGGACTCGCTACAGACGCTGTGAACATTATCATAGCGTTGCAGCTGGCCCAGCGCTACCTGCTGCGTTAGCCAAGGACTGGTGGGCCGCTCATAACCATAGACGGCAAGGTGGTCGGCGCGCAAGGCATCGGCGACGATGAGCACCACGTTGCGGCGATATGCTTGCGGATTAACGCTGTACTTAAGGCGCGCCTCCTTTTCCTGCACAGAGTACGTGTCGTTGTAATGGATGGTTGGATCGACACCGTCAACTGGCAATTTCCCTGAATGGAGCGTCAGGTAAAACGGTTCTTGCGAGCCGGCGTGCGTAAGGAGCGTGTAATCCAACAACCGGTGCAGTGGGAATGGCGCAGCGCAAACAAGCAGCACGGTAACAAGTGACCGCGGATAGCGCGATGGTGCAGTCTGTTTAAGCGGTTCAAAGCGGCGACTGACTGCATAGTGCAGGCCCGCCAGCATCGCCCACACGAACACTAAGCCAGCAACCACGCCAGGAAACGACAGCCCCATGGATTCGCAAAGGCCGCCAGCCTGCTGTGCATACGCGCCAATCAGTTCTTCACTGATCACCTTACCCCATGATTTCAAACCCGACAGCACGAGTGCATAGTAGGCGATCAACAGACTCAGCACCGACACGCAAAAGACCGTATTGACGGCCTGCGCAAGCGCGCGCCAGGGAATCAGACGCTGCAGGATTAGCCGGAACAGCATGCCAAAGGCGGTGATCAGCGCAATCGGGTATAGGTGTTCGAGAATGACTACCGCTGGATAATGGTAGTGAGTGACATAAACGGTAAGAAACACAAGCGGCGCCGCAAACCATAGCAGCAGTTCGACGACGAAGTAAGCGCGGCGCGTCATCATCAGTTGCTCATGAAAACCATGCGCGTGCCGCCGAGGTCGATCACGTCGCCATGGGACAGGCGCAGCGAGGCATCCCCGAGAACACCGCCATTGACCGTAGGACCAAGTTCCCCATCGATGCGCGACGCGGAAAACGCGCCGCCGGAACAGGTAATGGCGACAACCGACGCACCAGGCTTGCCGACGGTGGTCAAGGGCTTGGTGAGCTGAATTTTTTTCCCGGCGTGCGCGCCGTTCAGCACTTCGACAAAGCCCGACGGCGCCAGCTTGGGAGGCGTCGCGAGATACTCCAGCACAAAATGGGCGATCGTAATCTTGTCGCCATCCTTGAGCGTGCGCCGCGTTATCTTTTCGCCCATGATCAGGGTGCCATTAGTGCTGTCCAGGTCTTCCAGGATGGCATCGTCGAGCATCAGGGAAATGGTCGCATGCTGACTGCTGACAGCACGGTCGTCCAACGTCACGTCATTGTGCGGCTTGCGCCCGATCGTAACGCGCTCCTTGACGAGCTCTACCTCGCGGACAAATTGCCCCTCGGACGTGATGATAATTTTTGCCACAACGATTCTCCGGAACTGCCGAACACACACAAACAGCGAACATTTTCCCCATTATCAACTATTTTTCCCCTCAGCCACAAGCTAACGACGCGCGGGAAGCGAGGGCAATCGCTACGGCGAGTCGGGAAGAGTAGTGTTCAGCATGAGCACCTCGGATCGTCCGCATCGCGTTATTTGAAAGCTATGCGCAACAGGTCTATGTAACTGCGCGTGGTGCATCGCCCAATAAGGTAAGCACCATGCAAAAAGGGGAGCTTTCGCTCCCCTTCTATTTACTCAGTGCACTGCTCGACTGACTACAGCATCGCTTTCAACAAGCGCGCCATTTCCGACGGATTCTTGGTGGCTTTGATGCCGCATTCTTCCATGATGTCCAGCTTGGCTTGCGCGGTATCGGCGCCGCCCGAGATCAGCGCGCCGGCGTGGCCCATGCGCTTGCCGGGAGGAGCCGTGACACCGGCGATGAAGCAGACTACCGGCTTTTTCATGTTGTCCTTGATCCAGTAAGCCGCGTTGGCTTCGTCAGGACCGCCAATTTCGCCGATCATGATGACCGCGTCGGTATCCGGATCGTCGTTGAACATTTGCATGATATCGATGTGCTTTAAGCCGTTAATTGGGTCGCCGCCGATGCCTACCGCCGACGACTGGCCCAGACCGAGGGCGGTCAGCTGGCCGACTGCTTCATAGGTCAAGGTGCCCGAACGCGACACCACGCCGATGCGGCCCTTGCGGTGAATATGGCCCGGCATGATGCCAATCTTGATTTCGTCAGGGGTGATCAAGCCTGGGCAGTTAGGGCCCAGCAGCAAGGTCTTGGAGCCGGCCTTGGCCATGCGGTCCTTGAGCGCCATCATGTCGCGCACGGGAATGCCTTCGGTGATGCAGATCGCCAGGTCGAGTTCGGCTTCGACGGCTTCCCAGATCGCGGCGGCAGCGCCGGCAGGCGGGACATAGATAACCGACACGTTGGCGCCCGTTTCTTTCTTGGCTTCGGCGACGCTGGCAAAAATAGGAATGCCTTCGAAGTCTTCGCCCGCTTTTTTCGGGTTGACGCCGGCGACAAACGCCTCTTTGCCGTTCGCGTATTCGCGGCACATGCGGGTGTGGAACTGACCGGTCTTGCCGGTAATTCCCTGGGTGACTACTTTTGTATCTTTATTGATCAGGATCGACATATTTATTCCTTCGAATTAGGCTTTACCAGCAGCGGCGGCGACCACGGCCTTGGCTGCGTCTTCCATCGTATCGGCGGCGATGATCGGCAGGCCGGAATCGGCCAGCATTTTCTTGCCGATGTCCTCGTTCGTACCCTTCATGCGCACTACCAGCGGCACTTGCAGGGACACCGCTTTGGATGCCGTAATCACGCCTTCGGCGATGACGTCGCAGCGCATGATGCCGCCGAAAATGTTGACCAGAATTGCTTTCAGACCCGGGTTCTTCAGCATGATCTTGAACGCTTCAGTGACTTTTTCAGCCGTCGCGCCGCCGCCCACGTCCAGGAAGTTGGCCGGCTCGCCGCCGAACAGCTTGATGGTGTCCATGGTCGCCATGGCAAGGCCGGCGCCGTTGACCAGGCAGCCGATGTTGCCGTCGAGCGAAATGTAAGCCAGGTCGAATTTGGATGCTTCAACTTCGGCCGGATCTTCTTCGTCCAGGTCGCGCATGGCGACGATGTTCGGCTGGCGGTACAGCGCGTTGGAGTCGAAGTTGAACTTGGCGTCGAGCGCGATCACCTTGCCCGAACCGGTCAGGATCAAGGGGTTGATTTCCGCCAGCGAGCAGTCGGTTTCCCAGTACGCTTTGTACAAACCCTTCATCTGCACGCCGAAGTCGGCCAGCGAAGCGGCAGGAATGCCGATCTTGGTGCCGATGTCGTTGCATTCGTCGTCGGTGATGCCGACCGACGGATCAATGGCGATGTGGTGGATTTTTTCAGGGTTGGCGTGCGCCACTTCCTCGATGTCCATGCCGCCTTCGCTTGACGCCATCAGCACAACCTTCTGGCTGATGCGGTCGGTAACCAGGGAAACGTACAGTTCCTTCTGGATGTCGGCGCCTTCTTCGATCAACAGGCGGCGAACCTTCTGGCCTTCAGGGCCGGTCTGGATCGTCTTGAGCTGCATGCCCATGATCTGCTCGGAAAATTCCTTGACCTGTTCCATCGACTTGGCGACTTTGACGCCGCCGCCCTTGCCGCGACCGCCAGCATGGATTTGCGCCTTGACGACCCAGACCGGACCGCCCAGCGTTTTGGCTGCCTTGATGGCTTCTTCCACCGACATGCACGCAATACCGCGCGGTACCGTCACCCCGAATTGCCGGAGGATTTCTTTGCCCTGATACTCATGGATTTTCATGCTGGCTTCCCTTCTTCTAATACTGATAATGTGGAAATACGGTTTAAGTACGTGATAAAAACGGGACTGCGACTGCTATTCGGGTACGGCTTTTGGTGCCCAGCGCGGGTAGTACTTGACGACGCCGGGGCCGTCAGCGCGCAGGGCGTGGCATTTGTCTATCTGAAACGGCCGGTCCGGCAGCTGGTCGTCGCCATCGCCGTCGCGCGTCTTGATGACGTCGTTGGCGTACGCTTGAATGGCGGCCGTGGGCAAAATATTGGCCAGTTCGGTCAGGTGAGTACAGCCTAGCACGCCGGAGAGCCGCTCCTTGATGCCTAGACGAAAACCTTTCATCAGGTTCAGCCCGATCATATGCCGGTAGGCCGGACTCACGGTGTCGCAGTAACCGGGATACGGAACGGCATCGGACGCGGCTTCGGCATCGACAATGGTCAGTTCGCGGTTGATGGTAATGCGCAAGCTCAAGTGATGCAGAAAAGTGCCGCCGGGCCGCAGGCCGGAAGCGAGCGTCACGTCCTGGACCTTGACGTCGGTGATACGGGCGTCGAGGTCCCACAGGCCGTCATCGCGCGCGAACGCTTCGATGTGAATCGCGCGGGTGTGCCGTAGCGCGCGGGGAACGGGAGAAGACAGGGGCATAAAGAACCAATGCCGGAAATGCGGCGTAAATAGTATGCAGCCAGTGTGCTATTGCACGTTGCCGCAGCTTCTACGACAACAACCGCTCATGCGGCGCTGCTAAAACCCCGAAAGTCTATCACAGCGGGCTCGTACTTGAATTATTTGGTCTGACATTGTCAGAATTTCATCGGTTGACGAAAAAATGATATCGGTGGCAGGAGAGCGGGTCGCTGGACCGAAAAAGGTAGCGTGCAAGGCGGCCCCCGTAGAACTACTACGGTATTTATACTGCGGCGTGAAAACGACGCCGGATTGCATCCGCACGCCTGTCGTCGTCGACCAGCCGGCCTGCCTTTTTGGGAAAGTTCAGTCATCGTCAAGCAGTTCGGACAGGGACTTCACGAATGCGCCGTCGGCGCCAGGTCCTTCGTCCCCACCTCGGTCTTTGGCGCGGCCATTTGCCATCGACTTGCCAGATTTTAATGTGGACGGCGAGAACGACAGGGGCGCCCACGATCGGCGCGACCCAGGTCAATGCGATCTGCATGAGCTTTTGCCGCGTCGTGCACGAGTCGTCCTTGATTACCGCAACGGCAGCAACAACGTTCATTAGCGCGATCAGCGCAAGGGCCGGCGCGCCAGCCGGCCATGTGACGACAGGCCGAAAGCGCGCTAGGCTTTTCCATCATGCCAGGCACGCATGGCAATCACGACAGCGCCCACGCAGCCCAGCCCCACGCACAGGATGTGAAGCGAGCCGATGGGAACGATTCCGAGTAGGCCATTGCCGTTGGCGATAGGCCGCCATGGATTGATATCGGAATGCATCGCAGCATCCAATACCACGTGGGAAAAAGTGCCCAGCAGCGCGCCGGCAAACGAAGCGCGCCAGGTCAGCGGAGCGTGCGCAATGGCCAAGAGACGCAGGACCCATGTGCTGACAGGCTTGCCGACCAACGCTGCCGCAAGTCCAATAAGCAGTGCGCCTGCCAGCGTATGGGTGGCGCCGTGGAGGATTGGCTTGCCCTGGATGATACCCATCAGCGGCTCGATATCCATCAGGACTTGCGCTCCGCCAAACACCATGAAGCTGACATGGCGGCCACCGATGGCCTTGAACAGGGCGCCTGGCCCGAGATGAAATGGCGTAAAGGGGGCGGTTTCAAATACCAAGCGCAACACTGGGTTAATTAACAGTGTCAGTCGGATGTTGCAGCAAGGCTATGTGCTGAGTATAAACGACGAGCGGCGATTCATAATCTAGCCTCGCCCTC